>JBDOMX010000284.1:0-7535 GCA_039831615.1 Planctomycetaceae bacterium | reverse complement strand
CCCGTGAGCTGTCAGGATCCGCAGCGGTCTCCACCAGCGTGCAAAGATCACCTGCATCAGCGGCCGCCATCCGAGTGAAAGATTGCTGGCTCCCAGCAGCACCACCGTTGGCGTCTCTTTCAGCACTGTGGAAACCGTCACTGCAGCTTCCAAAAGCCGGGGATGAACAACACAATCACGGCGAACAGCTCCAGACGACCTAACAGCATCAGCAACGTCAGCAGCAGCTTCCCGGGATCAGAAAACTTCGTGTAATTGCCGTGTGGACCGCAGACGCCCAGTCCGGGTCCAATGTTGTTCAATGTCGCGGCGACCGCGCCTGCGCAATCGACCAGCAGCGAACCGTTTTCCTCGCCAGGCTGACTCCACTGCGCAGACGATTCTGTCGAAGACGACTCCAGACCCACCAGCACCAACCAGCTGACTGCAAAGATTGTGGAAATGAGACAGAAGTAGATCAGGACATCTTTGCCGACGGAATCGGCGACGCGCTGCCCCGCGAGTCGCACGGGTCGGATCAGGTTGGGGCGGAATGCGCGTTCACCTTCCAGTAACAGGACCTTGAACAGAACGATACAGCGAATGACCTTGATCCCGCCACCTGTGGATCCGGAACAGCCACCAACGAACATCAACAGCAACAACCATGCCTGGCAAGCCCACGGCCAGCTGGTGAAGTCCTCAGTCCCAAATCCGGTGGTGGTGATCACAGTCGCCACATTGAACCAGGCGTGTCGCGAATCCGTCACCGCGGAGTCATACTTCCCCGAACTCCAGAGGATGAACGTCAGCCCCATGGCCGACACAGCGACGATGCCGAGATAGACTCGAAATTCAGGATCGTGAATGACCCTGGCCAGTCGTGTGCCGAGTCCGGTTCGATCGGGGCCCGGCGGTTGCTTCAGCAGCACATAGTACAGATTGAAGTTTGTCCCCGCAGCAAGCATGAAGACGATGAGGGTCAATTCAATGGCAGGACTGTTGAAGGCACCAATACTCGCGTTGCGAGTGCTGAACCCGCCGGTCGCCACAGTGCCAAAGGTATGGCACAGAGATTCGAAGACACTCATGCCCTGGAACCACAGAATCAGTGCCAAAACGCCTGACATGGTCAGATAGATCGACCACATGATCATCGCGGTTTCACGTACGCGCGGCCGCAGCGTATCGGCGATGGGACCTGGAACTTCACGCCGCATCAGCGCCTTGCCACCTGCTCCCAGATGCCCAAGGATCGCCACGAACAGAACGATGATCCCCATTCCACCCAACCAGTGAGTGAACGATCTCCAGAACAAAACACTGCGAGGTACATAGGCGATCATGCCGCGTTGCGCTGCGAACTCACAGTTGTCGATGTCGGCGGGCGCATCCAGTCGCGTCAGCACGGATGCTCCAGTGGTCGAGAAGCCCGAGACGGACTCAAACATGGCATCGGCCAGCGACATCGACACGTCCGGCAGTCGGTACGTGGGGGTCAGCAGGTACGGCAGGCTTCCCAGAAATCCACACAGCAACCAGCCGAGGCCCACAACGGCCAGCGCTTCTTTTCGCAGGACGCTGCCTGCGGACCGGCGACCAATTCCGATGAGTCCCGCTCCGACCGCCAGACTGCTGGCGATAGCGAGAAACATGCCCTGCAGGGCGTCGACTTCCAGGACCTTCGTCTGACCGAAATACGGCCACGACCATGGCAGACTCAGCACCATGCAGGACGCAATCAACAGCGCGAGCAATCCAAGTAGGCGTGAAACGAGTCGCCAGTTCATTGCATCCTGTTCAGCTTGCCGTTGGCCTCATTGTGAGAAGGGCACAGAGCGGACCGTTACCTCGCCCGCATCATACCGTACTTCTTCATTTTGTTATACAGAGTGACGCGGCTTATTCCGAGCTGGCGCGCTGTATGGGTTCGGCTGAAACTGTTTTTCAGAAGAGCCTTTTCGATGATGTCCTTTTCGGTTAGCTCAATGCGATTCTCCAGCGTCGATTCCGTATTGCCACCAAAGAACTTCGCAACGGAGGGATCATTCGCCGGTCCGGCGGCGCCAGACACGATATGCGGTGGCAGTACGTCTGCCGGCAGCAGACCATCTTTACTATAAATCACCGCACTGCGGATGGCGTTCTCCATTTCACGCACATTGCCTGGCCAGGGGTAACTCATGAGAGCCTGCAGGAAGTCCTGACTGATCTCGAGGGCTTCGATTCCGTGGCGTTCGCAATGCAGATGCACGAAGTATCGAGCCAGCGGTTCGATGTCCGGCAGTCGTTTTCGCAACGGTGGAACGCGAAACGTCAGCGTGTTCAGGCGGTAATACAGGTCAGGACGAAATCTTCCGCTTTCGACCAGTGGCTGCAGTTCAAGGTTACTGGCGGCAATGATCCGAGCCTGCACGTGCAGCGTTTGATTCGACCCCACCGCTTCGAACTGACCGGTTTCAATCACACGCAGCAGCTTGACCTGTTGTTCAGGTGTGAGGACGTCTATTTCGTCCAGCAGGATGGTGCCGCGTCCGGCCGCCAGAAACTTACCATCCTTGTCGACATGGGCACTCGTAAATGATCCTTTGGTGTGTCCAAACAGCTCACTCTCGATCAGTTCGCCGGGAAGGGCGCCGCAGGCGACGGTCACGAATGGTTCTGACTCACGCGCAGACGCTTCGTGAATCAGCCGAGCGAGGTGAGTCTTTCCGGATCCGGTTTCCCCGATCAGCAAAATCGTCACGTCATGTTGAGCGGCCACCTGCAGCCGTTCCAGCATGTGGCGCAGCTCCGGGGTTTTTGTGCGGTAACGATCTGCGATGGGCTGCCTGGAATCGACCACCTGGCCGCATGCGGAGGATGCAATTTTGGCATGAGGCACCTTTGCCGAGGTCGACGCATTCGGTCCCGCGGAGACGTTGCCTGCTGAGCAGACGTCGTCAGCACCTTCTGATTGATCACGGACGGATTCCGCGGGCTCGGACGACATGGCCTGCGCAACGGCCACAGCGACATCCTGCAGGTCAAAGTCGACCGGCTGATGCTCAACCACCTGGACGCGGGCTGACAGTTCGACGGGGATGGCTGACGGAGGCAGCTCCGCGGGGTTTGCCACGGCCACGCAGCGACACGATTCCGTATTTTGCAGTAGTGCAAAGAAGCGTTCGCACTGGATCCGTCCGGCGTTGCGGAGGTCGACCACCACAAAATCCGGATGGTGCATCAGCACCATCTGTCCGGCTTCGGGGATCGAGTAACACTCGAGTTGGCGAAACTTTCCGGCGAGAGCACTGCCAATGCTCCGAATGAATCCGGGCATGGTACTGCAGACGACGGTCATATCGATAGATTGCATCGGGGTACTCGCTGCGGTTTCAGGACGGGACCGAGTCGAGACGCATTTGGCGATCTCAACCTGCGGGATGTGCGCCCACAAGGCACTCTGATGGAAAGCCTGAGGAGGGCGCGGTCGGGACGTGACTGACTGGATTAACAAATGGAGTGCCGCAGTGTTCAATTTCATTTGCGCCTTAAGAAACACTGCTATCAGAGCATGAGGCTCTTTTGCTGCCGTCGCAGGAGAGCATCAGACGTTGCGATTTGGCAACATCGGTGCAGCGGTTTCCAGGCAGACCGCGCAGCCGCGCGGGCAGCTGACGACTTGCAGATGGTCAGAATGTGTCGAGACGCAGATTTCAACGAGGGCGAATCGAACCCGATGACGGATGCCAGCCTGGAACGTAAACTCGAAGATTGCCCGCAATAGACACCCAGCACCTGCTTTTCTTCGTTCCCAGGCTCCGGCTTTGGGAACGAGCAGGAACAACTGATCACACTGAATCCATGATCAACGCCACAGACCCCGACAACGCGAAGTCAAATTCCTCATTTGTTCGACACATTCATCCGTCAGTCATGGCGAGCTTCAGTGCGAGGCCAACAAAGACAATGCCCGCGACCCTGTTCAGAATAAGCTGCCCGCGATCGGATCTCGAGAACCAGTCACTCAGTAGACCGGCCATCAGTGCCACACCGCCGAAAACGACAAGAGTTGCCAGTATGAACAAGCCGCCGAGAATCATGATCTGCGCAGTCACAGAACCATTCATGGGATCGACAAACTGTGGAAGGAATGCGAGAAAGAAGATGGATACCTTGGGGTTGGTCAGGTTCATGATGATACCGCGGCGGTAAAGCTTCCCAGGTTCGGATTTGCTCCTGGTTCCATCAGCTATGTTCGCCGCTTTGGCCCGAAATGCCTGCCACGCGAGATAGAGCAGATAGCCAGCGCCGAGAAGCTTGAGGGCGGAGAAGGCGACAGGGGATGTTTGGATCAGTGCGGCAACCCCGAATGCCACAGCAGCACTGTGGCAGATGAGACCGGTGCAAAGACCAAGTGTGACGAGCAGGCCAGCAACGATTCCGTTCAGTGCGGACTCAGTGAGAACGAAGATGTTGTCGGGACCGGGAGCGATCGCCAGCAGGACAGATGCGGCGAGAAAGCCGAGTGTTGTTTCACTGAAAAGCATCGGATGTTTCGGCCCTGGGACAACAAGTCTCGTGCCGAACGTGTTTTTATCCGGCGCGGCAAATATGGGCCGCGCATCATAACTCCGAAGTTTGCCGACAACCAACTGGAAACGCTCCCGCATCTGGGCGCAAACCTGCGCGATCGCGATGAGGACGAGGTCGCGGAGCCAGGCTTCGAAACATCTGGTTCGGTCTGTGACACTGGGCGCACCCGGTGACGGACAGCGGTTGCCCGAGCCTTATTCTGTTCCTGCCATTTTCCGATGACAGGTCGTCCCGCCGCTTCGAGGGACGTTCCTGCGGATCAGGGGAAGACCAGAGCTGTCAAACTGCACCTGGTTCTGACCATTTTTGCGATATCGTTCAATTGATCTTCCGTCAATGCGGACACAAAGGATTCCGCCGGTGGACGTGCAACCGTGTAGATCTGTACGAATTCGATCTTCCCGCCGGATGACTGCACTTCGTTCAGCCGGTCGCAGAACGCTGAGATTTCAGTGTCTGTGGGCGGGACTCTGTCGACATTCATGAACAGACTCTGAATCACCAGTGGACGCTCCCGAGCGGCGTTGGCAATGTTGTCCAGAATCCGCTGGAACGGAATCGTGGTGCGTTCAATGAGCTTGTAGTATTCTTCGGTTCCGGCATCCAGTTTGGCCCAGATCTGACCATTGTTCCGGTCCAGCGTGCGAAGTCCCCGGCGGACATGTTCCCGGTGAAACATGGACGCATTGGTGATGAGCACCATTTTTGTGTCGGCAGGAGCCAACGTTGTCCGCAGTTCCGCCGTGCGCTCCAGGATCTCGTCGAAGTTCACGAATGTCGTCGGTTCGCCATCTCCGCTGAAGGCCAGATCATTCAGTCGCCTGAGATGCAGAGGGGTCTGCTGAAATCGGGGAGAGCTGTAGATTTCGCCTGAAACCGCCAGCTGCAGCACCTTCCTGAGTTCGTCCAGAAGCTGATCGATCTCCACAAATCGAGTCTCTGCTTCGGTCCGCCGGTTCACCTGGCAGTAGATGCAGTCAAAATTGCAGATCTTGTCCGGATTCAGATTGATCCCGATCGAAAGTCCTCTGCTGCGACGAGACACCACGGGATAGACGAAGCGATTGTCTTCAAAATACCTGCCGTGCCGCTGAAACACGCTCGCAGACTCAGCGGCAGTTTCTGCAGGTGCGCCGGGAATTCTGACTGGTTCCGGATCTTGCTGAAAGGACATCGGTCCGCTTACCTTGAGTTCATATTACCGTCGACGAGTGGCAGTGTTATTCTTGTATTTCCAATCAAAAAGACCAGCTGCCGGACCGAGAGTTCACGGAAATGGCGGAATGGAGTGGGGATCTATGAAGTTTCAAATCTGTGCACTGGTCATCGCCGCCATTGTCATCGCGGGCTGTCAGCGAACGAATGCCCCCGCGAAAACATCAGACAGCACATCAGACAGCACATCAGACAGCACGCGGGCGATTGCCGTGGCTCACGCTGAACCGGCTGACCTGGCGGACCTCAGATTGAAAGTTCAATCCGGTGACCGCTTCCCATTGATCAAGACGGTCGAGCAATCCGTGTCTCAGCAATCGGCGCTGGGCATGGCCAACGCGGTGACGCGGCTGCAGTTGAGTCTGATTCTGACAGTTGAGGAGGTGATCGGTGACTCGGTCGTTGTCCGCGTGAGATACTCTCGGGTTCACTACACTCACAATGTGGACGGCCACCACAGTGTGTACGACTCCTCGTCCCCGACCGAACCAATTCCCAATGACGCCGTCCCGTACGCGGGACTCCCCGGCAACGGATACTCTCTGCGGATCGGTCCCGATCACGGGGTCCAGGAATTGATCGGACACGATGAGTTTATCGAGCGGTGCATGGCCGGCGTTCCGGTCGCACGGCGGGCGACATTGATGAATGAGATCGCGGTCCGATTTGGTGATGAAGGAGTTGCCGGGTTTATCCCGGACACGATCGGATTGTTGCCATTTGACAGGAACGCCAACCCCGAACTGGCCTGCCGTGTTCAGGAAGGTGACGCGTGGAATTACGAACGTCAGTTAATGCAGCCGGTTCCGGTCAATCTGAAGTCAACCTGTCGCGTGATCCGCGTGACGCCACACTCCGTTGAGATTGATATTGCAGGGCGGATCATTCCCGGAACCACCTACCGTGATCATCAATCCAACGGAGCGGCCGCTGTTCGAATTCTCGGCGGAACAACATCCGGGACCTGCATCGTGGATCGCAGGACCGGGCTGCCGATGGACGTGGAACGCCAGGAACTGCTGAATGTTGAGGTGCTGGCGCCGGACGGAACAAAGATTTCGCAGGAAAAAAGGATCGCGACGACCGTGCGGTTGTTTCCGGAAGAACGCGGGCCTGTGGTCCGGACTTCCCGCCGCGATTCGCAAGTCGTGCCGGTGTCAGCGGAAGGTCCGAGGACAGATCCGCACGTCCGCACCATTCCCACGACGGTGCCGTGATGGTGGAACGCATCGAGCGCCGGAGTCCACACCAGGAGTGGTCAACGGGAATCGGCTCACTGCCGTGCGTTGAGTTGATTCTGCCAGTTGCCGCGTGAAGGCAATCTGCCTGCCACGACAATCCATCGATGGGTGATGGGTGAATAAATTCGTAGCAGCTGCACGTCGCAACATCATGTCACGACGACGCGACTCATCGGAGCCAGTCCGATTTCCTGCGCTCGCCAGGCAATCCTCCTGCTGCTCTCATTCATGGCAGGAGCCCCGGGCATGCATCGCGATGGTTGTGATCATTCATTAGACTACGCGGCCGTTACGGGACAATGACCAGATCCGGGATCCTCGTCAGAGCTGAGCATGACCACCAATGAGTACTCGCCACGTGAAGTGATCGCCTTGTGTCGGCAGCGTGAGATCCAGGCGATCGACCTGCGGTTTACAGATTTTCGCGGCTACCAGCGGCACTTTACGATTCCCGCGGCGCAGCTGATGGAACACCGGTTTGAAGACGGATTTGGGTTCGACGGATCTTCCATGAGTGGCTGG
>JBDOMX010000911.1:0-1809 GCA_039831615.1 Planctomycetaceae bacterium | reverse complement strand
GGTGGTTGTCTCTGGATAATCAATGTAATCACCTGCAGCCGGTCCCGTCGGACGGGCCCCAATCCGCCGGGAATAGTAGTAATTACCAGTCCCTGCCCGAAGGACGTTGCTGCCCTCCAAAAAAAAGGGACGTCGTTCTCTCAAAAACGTTTCAAACACCGTTAAATTGACGTCTGCGGGATCGGCATCAATCTGCCCAAAATCAGGATTCACAGCAACATCGAGTGTGAGGTTGGAGCCAATGCCGTATTTGACGTCTACCCCCGTCCGACCGCTACTTGCGGTGCCATCGTCAAAAGGGTTTCCCGAATCACGTTCACTCGATATCCGTGACGATCCCGCCAAATACGGCAGTACTTCGAGACGGAGTGGTGGGACAATGTCATCAAGACCAGTCAAATCGCCAAACCGTGAAGCCCAGCCACTCTGGGTACGTTCAACCAGAGACCAATACACTTCCTCTTCTGCAGACGGGATGTACCGCATAATATTTAGTCCCCAAACATTTTTATCCCGACTGTTAAAGCGAAGTTGTGAAAACGGAATCCGCAACTCTGCTGTCCATCCGTCCTCGGTCACAACTGTTCTGGCCTGCCAGACCGGATCAAAATCAGTTTCCACGCGGTCTTGGTTATCGGTTGGGAAAAAGACGTCCACCCGAACCCCAGCAGCAGTAACGCCAAAACCATAGGCCGTCCGCCGATCCAAATAGGTATCCAGTGCGATTGCAATCATCTCTGCCTGCCCCGGATCGTCTCTGCGACTCAAAGACGCCTGAACAGGCTGCGAGGAATACATGCGCGCACCAACGTAGAGTGCCCCATCGTCGTAAAGGAAACGAACCTCCATTCTGTCGCGTGCCGGCTCGCCTTCGCTCGGCTCTCGCTGTGTAAAGTTCGTCACCGGCGTCGCTAAGTTCCAGCCGGCGTCACCCAATGTTCCGTCCACTCGGACGGCATCCGGCTCGACCCGAACCGCCTGAGCCTGTGGTCGCTGCCCTGACGGTTGAGCAAAAGTCGCAGCAGGCACAACAAAAACAACCCCGATCCACATGACAAACCGCACGACGGAGGTCATGCCCATCAACGACGCTTGCAATAACGTAATGAGATGTTTCGTCACAGAATTCGAGGCAGAGTGCCATACAAGCCAGTCTGCTCCGAAGAACCGACGGCGGGACGGTATTGTACTCGTACAATTGTGTCCGCATGAACAGCCTGACCTCGTTTCCTCCAGCGCTGAAAGATTCGGCTCGCCCTCGGTGGTCACACCGGGACCCTGTTGAAGGAGGAAATCCGTTCAAACTACACAGCCAGGCGCACGCGCGGTGGTCTCACGCAACAGGCATTGCCGAGGACAACCTACGTCGCCACGATGAGCATCTGAACAGACGAGCGTCAAATACCAAGGGCCTCGGCGAGTATCAAATAGAATTGGTGTCCCTAGCGATTATCCGATTTGACACATGGGCCGAACGCGGACTTGCCGTAATCGACAGCCTGAATCTATGTGAAGAATACGCGACCTGGCTTCACACCTACACTACAAACTGGGTCGTCTACGTGGCCGATACCTGCCCTCATGTTGCGGTAAACGAGGAATTGAAAACATGCCTCACGCTACGTACTGGTCACTGGACGACTGTCGCTCGATCACGACTTCGTCATTCAGCTAGTTGAGACCACGGCGAACAAGAAGCGGCTCGATATTTGGTTCCGTACCTCGAAATGCACGAAACAAATCCATCGCGTCGACACTTCCGCCCTTCGACAATAAGGTTCGACGGAAATGGTCGCCGTTTTCTCGTCG
>JBDOMX010000025.1:687-7537 GCA_039831615.1 Planctomycetaceae bacterium | reverse complement strand
AGTCAGTCGTCAAACGTCAAGATTTGCGAGCGTGACAATGCGGTTCAAATCTTTGAGCAACGCTGTTGGCGACTGATAACGGTCCTCAGGGCGCTTCTCGAGCATTTTCATGACGCACCCTTCAAACTGATCGTTGATCGACAGTTGATATTTCTTTGGAGATTCCGGTGCCTCACTCCGGACCCTGTCCAGCATTGCGGGGAGTGAATGTGCCTCAAATGGTGGTCGTCCGGTCAACAATGCGTAACAGGTGACGCCAAGAGCGTAGATGTCAGACCGACCATCGATGTTGGCAGAATCTACCGTCGCTTCGGGCGACATATAAGCCAGGTCTCCTACCAGCTGTCCCGGCAGCGTGATCTGCTTTGCCAGATGGCCCTCCATAGCCTTCGCCAGCATCATGTCGCCCAGTTTGACGATTTGATCTGATGAACTCATGAGAATGTTCGCCGGCGTAATGTTCCGATGTATGATCTGATGTTCAACGGCAGCTTCCAGGCCCCGCGCGGTGTGGAGTGCGACACGAAACGCGTACTCCCAGTCGAGCATTCCTGCGGTCCCAATTCGCTGGATGACGCGGGCCATGCTTTCACCGTCGACAAACTCCATGGCGACCCATGTCAATTCGCCCGTTCTGCCTGCATTGTAGATGCGAACCAGATTGACATGCCGGACATGAAACATTGTTTTCATGGCACGTACAAATCGTTGCATTTCTTCTTTGTTTTCGGAGACCTCCGGCCACAGAACTTTCAGCGCAACAGTTCGATCTTTGGCGGTGTCATTTGCCGAGTAGACGATGCCACTGCGACCTTCGGCCAGTTTTCTTTCGATCAGGTAGTCGTGGATTTTGGTTCCGATGAGATCAGGCAGCTGGCCCTGCACTTCGCCGCCCGGCAGTTTCAGATCCCCAGGTGCCGCCATGATTGTGCTTTGTTCGGAGTCGATCGCGCCCACACGCAGTATTGTGTTGCCGATACGAATTTCGTCGCCGGGCCCCAGTGTCTGTCTCTCGACGCGCTGCGAGTTGACGAATGTTCCACTGGAACTCCCGGAATCCACGATCTCGAGCGCCGTGCCCGACACTTCAAAGCTGCAGTGTTGCCGGGAGACGCTGCCGTCGCCAATCTGCATCTGGGCCGTCCTGCTGCGGCCGAAAGTCGTCGTTCCTTCGGAAAGCTCAAACACACGACCTGCTTCGTCGCCGTCGATGACTGTCAATTGGTGTTTCATTTGGCTACGAATCTGTTGAGGCTGCTTATTCGGTTCCAGCGATCCCGAGTCATTCGGGAATCGCCGTATTGTATTGTGGAGACCGGTACCGGAACATTGTGCGACCGCCGTTCTTTCTGTCAATCTTCCGAAACCACCGACACCAGGAAATGCGATGATACGAACAACACAATCCAGACGACGTTTTCTCCACTCGACAATGGTTGCCACAGCCGCCGCAACAGCATGGCCCGTCTTCAGTGCAGAAAGCCAGTCGCCGAATGAAAAGCTGCGAATTGCGGTGATTGGAACTGGTGGGAGAGGTGGAAGTAATCTCAGGAACGTGTCATCGCAGGAAATCGTTGCCCTGTGTGATGTCAGCGAGCTGAATCTGGATCGCGCGGCTGAGTCGTACCCTGGAGCCCGGAAGGAGACGGATTTCCGCCGCGTCTTCGATCATTCCCACGAATTTGATGCTGTCGTCGTGAGTACCTGCGAGCACACGCATGCTTTCGCCACATTGCCCGCGCTGCAACTGGGCAAACATGTCTATTGCGAAAAACCGCTCACGCACAATGTTTTCGAAGCGCGCGTCATCCGCGAAGCGGCCATGCTGGCTGGCGTGGCGACGCAAATGGGAACACAGATTCACGCAGGAGAAAACTATCGCCGTGTGGTCGAACTCGTGCAGTCGGGCGCAATTGGTCCGGTGCGGGAATGTCACGTCTGGGCTGGCCGGGCATGGGGCCGGCAGTCGAAAGCCGACGCCGACACGCACAAAGACATCGTGCATGTCGAAGAGCGACCCGCGACAGCAGATCCGGTCCCCCAAGGACTGGACTGGGATCTGTGGCTGGGACCGGCGCCATCGCGTCCGTTCAATCATGTCTATTTTCCCGGTCCGAAATGGTACCGCTGGTGGGACTTCGGCAACGGCACAATGTCGGACCTGGGCAGTCACTGGATTGACCTGCCGTTCTGGGCGCTCAATTTGAATGCTCCACTGACGATTGAGGCCGCCGGTCCGCCTGCTCATTCAGAAATTGCGCCCGCATCGATGCAGGTCCGGTACGAGTATCCGGCGCGCGGTGAGATGCCAGCAGTTGAAGTCAACTGGTATCAGGGCGTGAACAAGCCGGAGATCTGGAACAGCGGCAGTATCCCAAAGTTCAGCAGCGGCGTTTTGTTTATCGGTGACAACGGAATGTTACTGACTGACTATGGCAGGCATCTCCTGCTGCCGGAAGACAAGTTCGCGAACTTCATTCCGCCGGAACCTTATATTCCACCGTCGCTCGGGCACCACGCTGAATGGATTCATGCGGCGAAGACGGGCGCTCCAACGACGTGCAACTTTGAGTACGCCGGTCGACTGACGGAAGCCAATCATCTGGGGAATGTTGCCTACCGGGTCGGTCGGAAGCTGAGTTGGAACGCGGAGTCAATGCGAGCAGCAAATGCTCCGGAAGCCGATCAATTCATTCGGCGTGAATACCGAGAGGGATGGAAACTGGGCTGAGTCGGGCGGGATCAGTGGACGGAATCGTTCGCAGAACCCGGTGCCGGATCCGCGGGCAGTGGAAGGCAGCGTCATGGATCGGCGAAAACTGTCGCGTCGCCCCCTTACTTTCAATCAGTCCTTCGACACGGTTTACCACTGGACGTCGATGCGCGTATGAATTCGTTCGGATATTTCCCATCCGGCTCTGTCAATCAGTTGCAGGTGCTTGAGCAATCTTGCGCTGCTGATCCCTTCCACTTCGCAGATGGCCGTGACTCGATGTTCTGAACTCGTGTACGCGGAGACACAGTCGCCGAATTCAGAGGCCAGACGTGTCTTCCAGCGTTCCACATCAGATCCCTCGGGGGCCCAAATCAGCACTCGATGCTTTCCGCCGAGTCCTCTCAATTTTGGCCACGATGTGGCAGGAAAGGCTTCCTTCGGAGTGCGTTCACCGGTCCCCGCGGTTAACAGGAATCCAGTGGCACGATCGATCAGCTGATTCGCGAAACTCTGAGGATCAAAGTCTGACGCGGTCAGAGCCTCGATGTGAATCGTTTTCTCACTGGCCAGATAGTTGTGGAAAGCCTCGACAACCGGTCCTGGAATGCCATCGTGAACGGAAGAAGCCGCTGCCAGATTCTTGGAGATTTGAGATATTTTCATACACACATTCGACTGATCGCTCGTGATGGTGTCGAGCGAAGCGAACACGTCCTGGATGTACCGATCAAATGCCTCATAAATCGCCTGCGAACCCGCCAACGCGCAATACTGTCGGCTGATTTCGTGCAAACGTTCGTGGTTCGCACTGGTTCCGGTCACAGACGTATCTGACGTCTGAGAACGGAGCTCACGGAATGCCTCATCGACTTCAGTACTTAGCTGTCGACAGCAATTCCGAGTTGTCGTTAGTTCAGCCATGACCGTCTCGACGGCTATGGTGGCGGCGGCGGTTCCGATTTCCATGAATTTCATCAGGACATGACGTATCCGGGATTCGGCAGTCTGATGATCACGATTGAGGCCGCGCCGGACATTTGCCTGAATTCCTTTAAGCAGAGCGCCTCCGGAACCTTGTTGTTGATCAGACAGTTCCTGTGAGAGACGTGCATGAGGCGAACCACTGCTGGCAGCATCCAGGACCCGTTTGTAGACCGTTTCCGCGAGTCGTTCGATCTGACTCCCCGCGTCACCTCGCAATTCCAGCAGAACACGTTCCGGCAGCGTTCCTGCAGTGAGCTGCAATGATGTCAGGACGTCTTTGATTTGTGAAGTGTCGACAGTGCTTTGACGTTCGTCTGGTGTTGCAGACGACCTCCAGCGATTCATCAAAGCGGTCGCGAGCGATGCCGCTTCCGACTCAGCCATTGCATAGACATCGCTGTCCACTCCGGAAATGCCCAGGAGTCGAAACAAGGGCTCACCTTCATCACTGGCCGCCGTCGAATCACGCCAACTCCGCCACTGACTGGCCGCGGGTGTCGCGGTTGCATTGAACAGGAACGTCGCGACCGATTCCGTCGCCTGACGATATTCTGCGTCGTTCAAATCAGTGCCACAGTGAAGCAGCCATGTGTGATCGAACGGCGTAAGTTCGGCTGCCTCCGCGCTGAAACCTTTGGGGATGCCCATACCGTTCATTCCCAGCAATCGCAGTTCCTTGAGACAGGCGATTGTGTTTGCTGTCTGAATTCCGTCGACACGCTGCTGTCGGCCTGATCCGTGCAGCAGGATTCCTGACACCTTCGATTCGAGCCCCGGGAATTCTGCCAGCAGCTCCCGGACGATCAGTGCCACGTCACCCACCGCTCCGCTGCCGGTTCCTCCGGACGTGGCCGACACGATGAAAACGTCAAGCGAGTTTTCCGTGAATGGTGTGGACGCGGCCGTAGCACTTTCCGCGATCGAGTCCGGTTCGATCACGGCTTTGATTCGGTCACGGATGCGGATTCTGATCGCTTCACAATGATCCTGAACTGCAAGTCTCGCCAGTGGTCGCATCCCTTCCACCTGGACGCTGCGAGGAATATTGAACAGCCATCGCCGGCTCAGCCAGCTCATGTCAAGGTTCTGCGCCCTGCGATAGTCTTTTGAGCTTCGAAGCTTGATCGGCAGCGCCTCAATGTCAGTCAGCTGGCCAGTGGACCAGAGTCCGTCCACACTGCACAGACTGTTTGAATCCGTGTCAATCGCCAGGACCTTCCAGGAGGGGATGTCCAGTTCTGAGGAATTGGCCCACGAATTCTTGACATGCCGGAGCACTCTGCCGCCAATACCACCGACGCTGATGATCAGTGTTGGTCGCAGTCGGTGCGCCGGTTCATCAACGCAAAGATCCTGTGCGGGCTTTGAGGGTTCCGCTTCGGTCATCTCCCGGATCCCGATACTCAGAGTATCGCCGGAGAGCTCGGAGTTTTTGGAACGTTGTACTGACCTCCGTTTTGGTGCGTCATTCTGGCGGCCTGCCTGTTTTCTATCCAAAAGGTCGGCGACCATTTCCTGGCAATTGGCGTAACGCGATGCCGGGGTCTTCGAAAGTGCCCGGGCGATCACCGGACGGTCCATCGGTGCGAGATGCGTCAGGTCCGGTTGACTGCGAAGGTGTTGCGACGTCAACTGTGCCGCAGTGCGACCATTGAAGGGCGGCTTTCCCGTCAGCATTGTTTGGTAGACGATCGCCAGACTGTACTGGTCACTTGCCCGGCCTGGGCGACCCTCAAACAGTTCCGGCGACGCATACAGCGGTGTGAAACCGTTGATCATCGACATATTCGTAATGCTGACGTCTTTGGCCAGACCAAAATCACCCAACTGGATATGATTTCCCTGCAACAGCAGATTGTCCGGCTTGATATCCAGGTGCTGCAGTCCGTGTTCGTCATACATGAAGTCGAGGGCGTCGGCTGCGTCGCGCAAATATCCCAGGAGCTCGTCTCGTGGAATCCCAATCTGCCCCTTTGTCTGACAGGCTGTAAACCGTTCATTGAGGTTTCCGTCCGCCAGTTCGGTGACGACGATCAGGCGATTGTTGCAGACTTCGACTCGTTCAATATTCAGCAGGAACGGGTGTCTCAATTCCCTCATACGATTGAGGGCCTTCAGTTCCGCCTCAGCATGTTCGCCGTCACGAAGACCGTGTAAAATCTTGACTGCTTTCGGAAATCCACCTGGTCCGATGGCTTTCCAGACTTCGCCATAGCCGCCGGAACCGAGCAGCGATTTGAGTTCATATCCGGCAAGTTCAATCAACGATGGATCGGCCTGAGGTGCATTCTCAGCACCAGAGTCCTCGGTGGAAATCTGTTCAGTTCGTATCATGACAGGTCTCCCGCGTGAGGCGTCAGGTCTTTTGTTTCGACCCGAGTAAAGAAACCGGTCGACACGCGATTGAAGTGTTCCGGACGCATTTCGAAGGGCAGATCGTTATAGGTACAGTAATTACGGACCTGGTGCAGCAGGTCTCGAGCATGGCAGCGACGCAGCGGTCGTCCGGAATTGCGATAGTGGTTATCCAGTAACCATTCCACGGAGTCTGCTTCGTAGTGGCAATTTGTCTTGTCCGCGGCGATCTGAAACAGGTAGTGAAATTCCTCCTCGTTCGGGTCACCCAGCTCAATGCGATACTGAATTCGTCTCAGGAATGCTTCGTCAACCAGGTCAGATGGCTCCAAATTTGTGGAGAAGATGATGAGCTGCTCAAAGGGGATCTGAATCTTCTTGCCTGTCGCCAGAGTCAGATAGTCGTGTCGATTCTCGAGCGGCACGATCCATCGGTTCAACAGCTCTGTGGGGGAAATCCTCTGGCGTCCGAAGTCATCGATCAGGAGGCAGCCACAATTGCTCTTCATCTGCAACGGAGCTTCGCTGATGTTGGTGACGGGGTCGTGACGAATCTCCAGATTGTCCATCGTCAGTTCACCGCCCACGACGACTGTCGGGCGTCGGACACGAATCCAGCGTTTGTCGCTGGAGGTTCCATCCAGCGGTTGCTCAACTTCGTGGTGGTATGCCGAATCGAAAAGCGTGATGATCTGTCGCCCGTCAATCACACAGCGCGGCAGCCAGATTTCCTGTCCAAAGCATGACGTGATGCGGTTGGCAATCGTGGATTTTCCGTTTCCCGGTGCACCGTAC
>JBDOMX010000025.1:0-677 GCA_039831615.1 Planctomycetaceae bacterium | reverse complement strand
CCGTACAGGAACATGCCGCTCCCGGAGTTAACAGCTGGTCCCAACATATCCAGCATTTCGGACGCCACGGAAATGTCATGGAACGAATCCAGCAGGTCCGTTCGCCGAATGGGTTCGTCGCAGATGGCCTGAGCTTCTACGGAAATCACATAATCAGTTAAGGGTACCGGGGCCGGACCCACGTAGGAACATTCGGCGTGAAATGTTCTCGCACGTGAGCGACCATCGTTGGTCAGGCCGTAGACATAGTCATTCAGGCTCCCGGAACCGCAGTGAGTGACCAGTCGCCGCTGTCGCAATCGTTCTAATGTGGATTCCACGATGCGAAACGGCAGGCAGACCTCAGTGGCGATCGCGCGACCGCTGGAGTTGCCGCATGACAGCAGCAGTTTACTGATCAGTGAATCAAGAAATGGTTCAGTGAGCCCCAGTTCTTCGATCGAGTGAGGGTCCGTGGGCCAGAATCGTTCGCCTCCCAGCAACAGAGCCAGCAAACCGCCGTCGTCTGTTGTGGTGTGTGTCATCATTTGGTTTGCCATGGCCGTTCTTCATGGCTCTAGCGACGAAACAGTGGGTAACTTACAGGTGACATGCGACCCTGGCTGTCAGACATGAGCGCCTCTGGAATCTGAACAACAAAGCCTTGTGAGTTGCTCGTGGTGGCTTTCGTCGCGGAC
>JBDOMX010000684.1:0-7544 GCA_039831615.1 Planctomycetaceae bacterium | reverse complement strand
TGCCGAATTCTTCAAGGCCTCCAACTCAACTGGTCGGAATATACCGATTCATCATTTCGGCGTAGTCTTCGCGGACCGGGCTGAACACATCCAGAACAAGTGCGGGGCCATCGATCGCGACGGCTTTGTGAGGCACGTTGGGTGGCACAATGAACATCGCTCCCGGATGAACGACTCGGGTCTCTTCACCGATTGTCAGCTCCAGCTTACCTTCCAACAGCATTCCAGCTTGCTCGTGCGGATGATCGTGAAGCGGAATGACGGCTTTTGCATCCATTTCCAGGTACGACAACATCAGATTCTCGCCATACGGGGTCCGGAGACGACAACCCGGGCAGACCTCGTGAGTTGGCATCGTCTGGATATCAATGAATGGCATGGCGTTTTTCTTTCAAGACCGGTTGGGCTCGACTCATTCGCTTGAGGACACGGTGGAAACGGATTCAGCACGGGCGCTTCCGTTGGCTCGTTTTATAGTACCTCGGAGACCCTTCCGGGAGGCACGATGACGAACTGACGCTGTGGTTTGGACTATCCCGGGCGGCCGGCGACTACAATGAGAGCGCTCAAGCCGCCATGAGACCGATCCGGCTCACGCTCCACCCTGCAGGAAACGTTTCGATCGGTGTGTGCACGGTAGCAACATTACTCGCGAACAATGTCATGTCGAAGTGCGAACCAGGATTTCAAAGTGTTCTTCGAGGTTGTTGAATCCCGATTCAGGCACTTCATCGATATGTCCGAACCGGTCGACCGGTCGGGCCTCATATGACGGACGATATTCAGCGTCCGGTTTTCGAATCGAGGGCTGTGCACAGCTGTCGGAACCGAACATCCTGTGGCATGGGATGCAAGTTGAAAGCGTTCGATGCGCAGACTTCAGAAAAGACGCCCCTGACGATCGGGTGCACGAAACTGGTCCACAGACAGTTTCGTGGGTTGTTGATCAATCTGACAACGACGGGCTGAGACCTTGAACAAGGCGGCAATCTGTTCGGCCATGGGGCCTGAACCTCGCATTCTTCGGCCGAATTCGGCATCATTGAGTTTTCCGTGGCGAGTGTTCGAGATCCGCGTCAGAACCTTTTCAGCCTGACTGGATTTGTGTTGGCTCAACCAGTCCGCAAAGATCGTTTTTACGGAATAGGGCAGGCGAATCAGGATGTGACTGGACGAACACGCGCCGGCATCGGCGGCGGCCTCCAGAATTGCCGGAATCTCGCTGTCATTCAGACCTGGAATGACCGGTGCCACCAGGATGTGAACCGGGATACCCGCGGCCGACAATTCTTTCACAGTCTGCAATCGAGCTGCCGGAGCACTGGTCGCCGGCTCCAGCAGCTTCGTAAGACTCTGATCCAGACTGGTGATGCTGATCGCCACGCGAACCAGGTTCTTCGCCGCCATCGAGGTTAGCAGATCGACATCCCGGCGAATCGATGCATTTTTAGTGATGATGCACATCGGCTGGCTGGCATCGGCAGCGACCTGTAGACAACCGCGGGTGATCTCCAATGCTCTTTCCACCGGCTGATAGCAATCGGTAACTCCCGACATCATCACCGGGCTGGGTTCATAGGCGCGGCGACAAAGCCACCTGGCGAATAAAAATGGGGCATTCTTTTTGACGAATATCTTCGTCTCAAAGTCCAGTCCGGCACTCATGCCGAGGTATTCGTGCGTGGGGCGAGCGTAACAGTAACTGCAACCGTGCAAACATCCGCGATAGGGATTCAGGCTATAGCGAAACGGGATGTCCGGGCTGTCGTTCTGAGAGATCACAGTACGCGCTGTGTCTTCGAAATAACGAGTTTGCAGTCGATGTGTGCGGTCAGGAACGTCTTCGAAATCCAGCTGAGACCAATCCGGCTCGATTTCTGTCGACTCGAATCGGCCGGAGTGATTGAGACCGGTGCCGCGTCCGGTTCGGGTTTTGTTGTATGAATCGCCACCCATTTCTGCTGGACTCCCGTTCGACTCGCCAAAGTCTACCGAGGCCCGGTGCAAAAGAAAACGAGCGAAGCCATCCGGGCACGTGCCATGAGCGGCAGGAGCCCGGACACTTCGCCCGGTCGATTCACTTTGTTTGTCCAGTCAGGCTGAACCGTGATGTCTGATGCATGACCTGCAAAAGACGGAACGCTTCAGTGATTGGTTTGTCACCGTCCCATCAGCCCCAGCAGCCAGTTATTTTTGCGCCGTTCGACATCCATGATCGACGAAAAGAACCCCTTCTTTTTGGGCGGGCACGGACAACAGACAGGGGGACATTCGCAACAGGTGTTGCATGGGGCAGCACAGCTGGGGGCGCACGGCGCCGCGCAACTGGGAGCACAAGCGTCACAACACGGGACGGGGGCCGCACAGCTGGGAGCACAAGCGTCACAACACGGGACGGGGGCCGCACAGCTGGGAGCACAAGTGCTGCAGCCGCACTCGTTACTATGCAGCGAGTAACCGACCGTCTGTGCAAGGACTTGAGAATCGAACGAGACTCCAATGTACGACGGATGTCCATAATGCTCGGCAACCGATTGCGGGACAAACTGATCATCGCCAGATGCGGTTACAGACATCAATGCCGCGATCAACAGTGCGGGGACGAGTTTCATTGAGAAACCTTTCCAGTTGAGTGGAGAGAAGAGTGGCCAGAAACTTTAATTCAAAGTTCTTGTCGGTTCTGGCGACAACCGGGCATTGCTGTTTCGGCAGAATCTGCGCGTGAATCCGCGAGTCCGGCCATTTCCGCAGGACGAGTTTGCGGGAATCCCCCAGGCCCTACACTCGGTGTCAGCATCTTCTTACGCCGCGTGATGTTCCTGGTCACGGGTCAACTTTTGCCTGAGCCGCTGCATTGCACGGAGAAAGCGATCGTAATCATCCGATTTCATGGAGAAATATTCCGCGACTTCCGGGTGCGGCAGGATCAGAAACTCTTCTGCTCGAATCCCATCTGCAATCGACTCAGCCGCCTGATCCGCGGTGATCGAATTGCGTTGCAGATATCGGTGAACTGGATCGGATTGGTCGATCATGTCCGTAGCGACACCAAGTGGACAAACACATGACACCTTGATTCCCTGGCGACCGTAGCGCACAGACAGCCATTCTGCCATTGCGACGTCAGCATGTTTCGTGACGGAATACGACGCCGAACCAATTTCTGTGAGCACACCGGCGGCCGACGCTGTATGGACCAGGTAACCGGACCCTCGTTCCAGCATATGCGGAACCACTGCGCGTGCCGCGTAGAGCCGGGACATTACATTGACGTCCCACATCTTCTGCCAGTCAGAATTGCTGGCGTCCAGTCCGCCTTTGCACGTTATTCCCGCGTTGGAAACGAGAATGTCAACACGACCATACTTGTCGAGTGTTGTTGCAACCAATCGCTGAACGTCAGCTTCACACCCCCCACATCGCAGGCGACTGCCAATCCACCAATCTGGTCAGCGACGATTCCTGCCTCGTTGAGATCCAGATCTGACACGACGACCGCGGCGGCATCACTCTGAGCAAGACGGTGAGACAATGCAGCTCCAATGCCGTGAGCCGCTCCAGTGATGACGACGACCTTATTCTGCAGTTCCATTGCATCGCTCCGTGAGAACAGCGTGTCTGAGCTGAGTCGCGGGAGTTTATGGCAATGCTGGACCTCAGGAAACAGCGAGTTTGGGGACAGCAGCAGCTGCGGTGGGAGCCGCTGCACGCAGTGCTGCCACGCATGGATATGACAGCAGGAAGAGTGCTGCAATCGGGACCTTACACCAGAGCAACAGTATTTCAGTTTGACGGATCGCTGGTGTTTCCGGCGACTCGTTCCCCATTTATCGGTTCGGCCTGGCCGAGCATCAGCCAACATAAATTCCGCGGCGACGAAAAAACTTTTGGCAATGGCCGGCGCACTCGCGGCGGTAAGGCGTATGAGCATGGCTGCCCAATCGACTGGCTCTCAAGTCACGGCAGCACCCGCACCCCAGAATTTCTCGACGACAGAGCTGAGACGGAGCGCCATAGGAAGACGTTGGAGCGTCACAGCTCTTCAGCTAAGTGATGAGCGAGATCGACGCGGTGCTATCAGATTGTGCGCATCACCGGCGTCGACGGAAGCCGACCCAGATGACTCCGCCGACAAATCCCGCGAGCAGCGTGGCAGACAACAGGGCGGCAAGCGGCATTGGGATCGGCCAGAAGAGCAGCTGAATCTCCACATCTTCCGTATTCTGAAAAATCACGATGACAGCCAGCATGGCGATCCCGACCAGCGTGTACAGGCGTACTTTCTGGTAGAGGCTCCTGCCACTGGATTGATCGTCAGTCACGGGAACATCCCAGGGGAACAATACAAAACATGCGGCCGTTATTGTTCCCGATCAGGCACCAGAGTGCCAGCCTCCACATGCCGATGCAGCCAGGATTAATGCCGAATCCCAGCACTCCGAGCTTTGCGTGTTGCGCACGGGCTGGACCGCTTCGGACAGAATGACAGCGATTCGCAACAACACGTTTACCTCGGTCCGACTGGAATCAATGCTGGATGAAGTCGGGCGAATGTACAGTACGACTTGTTGCAGTCTGAGTCTGTCTCCGCTCGCTCGTTCTCGACCATATTCGTCAAGTTGCCGGGACAGGCCGCGAATGAGCACACGTGTTCGCTCATGCAACATGAAAAGCTCGACCAATCCGACAGCAGCCGTCGCGTTGGAGAAACGTGTTCTACACAGAACTACCCTGCCGCAGCATTGCCAGGTTGGCGCCCATCCCTTGAGAAACGGCTCCGGAGTCCGATCCAAGAGCTGTAAATCGGAATCCAAGTTCATTGTGTTGCTGTTCGAACCCGGCTTTCGTCAGGATGCCAGGCGTCTTGCCGTGATCGCGGCAGGACTTGACAACCTTTTTTAACGCAGCGATGAAACGCGGCTGAGTGAAATCGCCAGGGCAGCCGAGGTTGACGGACAAATCCAGCGGGCCCACGAACAGGACATCCACGCCGTCAATTGCCGCGATGTCGCCGGACGCATCAACGGCTTCCGGAGTCTCAATCTGAACGACGACAAGACTGTTGTCGTTGGCCTCCGTGAAGTATTGCTTCCAGTCACGCCCAAAAGCTGTCGCGCGAATAGCGCCGGCGACTCCTCGGGACCCCATTGGCGGGTACTTCATGCTCTCGACGGCTTGTTGTGCCTGCTCGACCGTGCTGACATACGGGAACATGATTCCAGCCGCGCCGCTGTCCATCACGAACTTGACTGTATCCGGGGCGACCGACCGAATGCGAACGACCGGGGCGGCGCTGGAACCTCGGCATGCCAGCAGCATGTTGCGCAAATCAGCTTCAGATCCGGAGCCGTGTTCCAGGTCAATCAGCAACCAGTCGAATCCGGTATCGGCGGCAATTTCGACACTTGTTGGCGAGCCGAGATTGAGAAAGGTACCAGCCAGGATTTGTGTGCGAAGTTTGTTTCGGGCGATCCACCGCATTGAATTCCTCTTGCGCGAATGACTGGACGACGTCAGCGAACTGTACCGAGACTCTCTGAATCGATCTACCATTGCCGGTGCGACAGCTTCAGTCGTGGGTCTACATTTTGACGCAGCCTGTGCCGGCCGGTGTGGCGTCGCGCAGTTTGCAAATGTAACACTGGATCGAACGTGCGGTCCGCCTGAGTACGAGATGCTGCCGTCACAACCCGCGAATCCGAGCCATTCATACCATGGACAACCCTTCCTTTCCACGTCGCGGCCAGCGCCACACGCAAGTCGCTGCCCTCGATGCCCGAATGAATCGTCTTCATTCTGCTTCCGGGGCTTATCTGGGGGCAGATGGCTCAGAAGGATGTCTGAAATGACAACTCCACGTCCCGAGACGAGGACCTCGAACAGCAAAAGCCTGATCGACGTCGCTCGCTCGATTGTTTGTTCCAATGACCATGACCTGCCGGTGTTGCCGGAGGTTGCGGTCCAGCTGCTGAAGCTCACGGCAGATGTCGACTGTGACCCCAAAGACATTGTTGATTTGTTTAAACGCGATCAGTCGCTGACCGGGAATCTGCTGAAGACGGCCAATTCGGTTCGCTACACAAGCGGGCAAACCCTGACCTCGATCCAGCAGGCAGTGGCACGACTGGGACTGCTCCACGTGCGTGAGGTGATCATGATGATTTCCTGCCAAAGTAAGGTTTTCAACGTCCAGGGGTTTGAGCAGGATGTCCGGCAGTCCTTCGCCAGGTCGATGGCTGCCGCCGCATTTTCGCAGGAGATCGCCCGCGTTCGTCGTCTCAATGTCGAAGATGCGTTCCTGTGCGGCCTGCTGCACGACATCGGGCGCCCGGTGCTGCTGCAGGCACTTTCGAATGAGCGCAAAGCGTCGGGCGAAGATTCAGCCGACGATGACATTCGAATCGCGGCTGAGG
Source organism: Planctomycetaceae bacterium (assembly GCA_039831615.1). Taxonomy (GTDB): domain Bacteria; phylum Planctomycetota; class Planctomycetia; order Planctomycetales; family Planctomycetaceae; genus S139-18. The sequence goes on along the minus strand of JBDOMX010000684.1, from coordinate 1,131 downwards.
AACTCCGAATTCCAATGGCCGGTAAACTGGTGCTGTCGTGGGAGCTCCCCCGGCGATTGAGCACGATCATTGAACATCAGACAACACCGATGGAGGCTCCCGACTGTGGTCAGCAGGCGGCCGTCTTAAACCTGGCAATCGATCTCGCGAATATCACACTGGATGCAGAAACAGACATGCCCACAGAACTGGCTCATCCGATGCTTGGCGTGTTGAATTTGTATCCTGAAGAGTTCGCACAGATTCTGGCTCGGCACACAGAAATCTCTGAATGGGTGAAATCAACGATATGATTGCTGGAAACCAGAACTACGATGTCGTGGTCATTGGCAGCGGGCCGGCCGGCCAGAACGCAGCTGTTGAGGCCGCCAGCCATGGCGCTCGCGTGCTGATCGTCGAACGCGAACGAAAGGTTGGTGGTGCATGCGTTCAGTACGGCACCATCCCCAGCAAAACACTGCGTGAAACGGCGGTCACGCTGACAGCCTTTCGACGTCGCAGTGGCGGCGTTTATGACATCAGTCATGACAGCCAACTAAACATTGCCAGCCTGATGACGAGACTGGACGAGGTCGTCCATGCCCATCAGGTCGCGGCTGAACAGTCATTGGAAATGGCGAAGGTCGAATGTGCAATAGGTAAGGCGTCGTTTGTTTCTCCGCATGAGATTGCCATCAAGGATGTCACGGGCACGACGACACAGGTGACGGCTCAATACATCGTGATTGCCACCGGGTCACGTCCTCGCAATCCTAAAAACGTCAATGTTGATCATGAAAACATTCTGGATAGTGATTCCATCCTGTCGATGACGTATCTGCCCAGGTCCATGGTGGTGCTGGGCGGCGGCGTGATTGCCTGTGAGTATGCGTCCACGTTTGCATCGCTGGGTGTTCAGGTAACGATGATCGACAAATGGCCGGGTCCACTGGGGTTTCTGGACTCGGATCTCGTCGAAGTATTCCTGTCACAGCTTCGATCGAACGGTGGTGAGTTCCGTGGAGACTGCAGCGTTCATTCGATTGAATGGGACGGAGTCAGCTCAGCACGAGTCCTGCTCAACGATGGTGAAGTACTGACCGCGGATAAGGCTCTGATTGCTCAGGGCCGGGTCGCCAACCTCGAATCCCT
>JBDOMX010000275.1:0-1811 GCA_039831615.1 Planctomycetaceae bacterium | reverse complement strand
CCCACCCGCTTGGGATACAATCGCATCTCCGAGACGTTCGCGTCCTGGGACGCAAAGGAGACGCTTGATCATGCTGCGCATCCTTGGCCATTCCTCATCCATTCGTGGGTTTCTGCACCGCCGAGACGCTCTGCGCGTCGGAGCGTTGTCCTTGCTGGGTGAAGCCAGCCTGAGCCATCTCCTGCGATCGCGGGCGCGAGCGGAGAGCATCGGAAAACCGAGCCAGGGACCTGCGCAGAGTGTCATCCTCTTGAATCTGTTCGGTGGGCCTCCCCACATGGACATGTTCGACCTGAAGCCCGCTGCACCCTCCAATGTGCGGGGTGAGTTTCAGCCCATCTCGACCGCGGTTAGCGGACTTCAGATCTGCGAGAAACTCCCGCGCATCGCCCAATTGATGGACCGCGCCACACTGATACGCACCTACTCGCACCGATACAATAGTCATAACCCGTACAATGTGCTCACCGGCTTCGACGGCGGTAACGACCGAGAAAACTACTTCTCCAAAAGAACCGACCACCCCAGCATGGGTTCGGTTTGCGAGTATCTGGACATCGGCCGCACGGACGTACCACGCTACGTGCTGATGCCAGCCTTTCCAGGTTACACGCAGGCATTGCGACGCGCCGGACCGTATGGCGGTTACCTCGGAAGTGGCTTCAACCCCTTATTCACCGTTTGCGAACCGACATTCGCACGCAAATCCAAGGATGATTACGATCCGGTTCCAGCGATGGGAGTGCCCGTCCTGCCATCTCTGGAATCACTGCCCGACATCACACTCGATCGCCTCGATCGGCGCCAGTCCCTGTTACAACAATTTGATCAACGGATGGGCGAGCTGGACGCGTCGGGACAAACGCAGACGATGAGCCATTTTCAACAGCGGGTATTTGAACTGCTGACCTCGGCCCGCACGCGCGGTGCATTCGATATCTCGCGTGAATCACCGGAAACTCGAGAAGCATTCGGCTCATCTTTGTGGGGCTCGAGTCTACTGATCGCCCGACGTCTGGTCGAAGCCGGCTCGACATTCGTGACCGTCAATTGGGAAGCCAAGAACGGCAGCCACTGGGACCTGCACGGCAACAATTTCGGTATGCTCCGCTCCCACTTGCCACAGCTCGACCAGATGACATCCGCGTTGATTCTCGACCTGGAACAACGCAACCTGCTGGACTCCACGCTCGTTGTCGTCATGGGGGAAATGGGACGCACACCCCGAGTCAACGCCAAATCGGGCCGCGACCATTGGCCACAATGCGGCTTCGCACTGCTGTTTGGCGGAGGCACGCAACCCGGTTGTGTCCTGGGTAAGACCGACAAGCAAGCCGCCTATCCGATCGACCGACCGGTATCTGCCGGTGATATGGTCGCCACGATCTATCATCTCCTCGGCGTAGACTCGGCGATGACGGTCCCCGACCTGAGCGGGCGACCGATCCCCATCGCGCATGGAGGAGAGCCGGTCTGGGAGATCATCGGCTGAACGCAGACATTGATCGAGAGCACAAACTCGACTCCAGAACCGATGACTGATTTCGAAATTGGTGACTGAGGAAACGGGAATGGCACTGCAACGATCCGTTGTTTTCCGTAGTTGGCAACTGATGGGTTGGGGCCTCATGTGGGCCTTATCGGCGGCAATACCGACCGAGGCGTGCGCCGGCGCATGGCGGGTATCCACCTTTCAGGTCGACATCAGTCCACCCATCGGGCAACCCGTGGGACTGGGATTTATTCGGCAATTCCAGACGCTTGAGCACCCCTTATTGGCCAAAGGTGTTGTGATCTATGGCCAGCAGGGC
>JBDOMX010000317.1:0-1811 GCA_039831615.1 Planctomycetaceae bacterium | reverse complement strand
TACCTGGCCGCCGCACTGACGTATCTGTTGATTCGCCAAAACGACGCCGTGGGGATGCTGCTGTTCGATACGGAAGTGCGGCAGATCATTCCGCCCCGAGCACATCCCAGCCAGTTTCGTCGCATACTGGAAGCCCTGAACAAGACCCGCCCCGGAGGTGAAACCAACGTGGGAGCGGTCTTGCACGAAGCGGCGGAACGCACGAAACGGCGGGGCCTGATCATTGTCATCAGTGACCTGATCGACAACGAAGCGGAGATCGCCGAGGGGTTGCAGCACTTCCGACACAACAATCACGAGGTCCTCGTCTTTCATGTGATGGACGATGCGGAACTCGAGTTCCCCTACGATCGCCTCACGCGATTCAAAGACATGGAAGGCGCCGGCCGAGTCGTCGCCAATCCCAAAAGTCTGCGGAGGCGGTACCTGGAACGCATTCATGAATTCACCGAACGCATCAAGACCGACTGCTTTGAACGCAAGATCAGCTACAGCCTGGCCAATACCAACGAGCCTTACGACCGGTTCCTGGCGGCCTATTTGGACAAACGATCGCGGATTGGTTGACGGGAGATTGATCACGAAACCTCGTTTCACTGCGCGCCACATGCGAGCCTGTTGTTAGCTCGCGGCAAATCCCGGCACGATGAAACGGCCAGACGTCGATTTCGAATTTCATGGAATTCCTGCACCTCGGACTGCTGCCCTATTTCCTGCCCCTGGCGGCAATCCCCATCGTTCTGCACTTATTGACATTGCACCGCTTGAAAACGGTCGAGTTGAGTACGTTTCGCTTTCTGTTTGACAGCTATGTGCAACAGCGGCGGCGGATGAAGTTTCTGGAAGCCTTAATCGCGCTGTTGCGTACGCTGTTCTTGTTGTTTCTGGTGCTTTCCGTCGCGCGGCCTGTGGTCAAACATTGGGATTCGCTGTTCGGTGGTTCCGGCGGCGGCCGCGACGTGGTGTTGCTGTTCGATACATCTGCCAGTATGGCCACCACGTCCGACGGCGTTTCGTCGATCCGCCGCGCCAAGCAGACAGCCAGCGAAATTGTCGACCGACTGTCCGCCGACGATCGTGTGACCATTTTGCAGGTCGCATCGAAACCCAAAGAGATCTGCAATCGGTTTTCGTCCGACTCCGAAGCGATTCAGAGTGAGATTCAGAGCCTGGACGTGGTTCCTTCACGGGCGAATCTGTTTGCCGCCTTTTCGCACCTGTTCGGCAGCTCGGCAGCCAAACTGACAAATCCGCTGATCTACGTTTTCACCGATATGCAATCCAGCGGTTGGAGCGAGTTCTCCGACGGACAATCCAGTGACCTGGTGCCGGAAGGCACCGAGTTGATCGTGGTCAACGTGGGCTCCAATCAGGAAGTTTCGAACCAGGCCATTGTGGGCGGTGCTCCCGCCGTGCAACACGCCATCGTTGGACTTCCGATCACGCTGCGACCGCAAGTGGCAAACTATTCCGTTTCCGGATCGGCCGAAGTCTCCGTCAGCGTCTTTATCGATGAAAAGGAAATCGCGCGAACCAACCTGGCACTCAAGCCGGGCGAGACTGGAGAGGCCGAAATCGTCTACACGCCCAATGAGCCGGGGGTCCTGCGCGGCCGCTACGAGATTGTCGCCGACCATTTCACGGACGATGACACGTACTTGTTTTCAATCGACGTGGCGCCTCAGCTGGAAGTCCTGCTGATCAACGGTCATCCGACCCCCGAACCGCTCGATAACGAAGGGCTCTACCTGCGAACGGCCATGACCGCTACGGATGCCGATCCGACTGAGACGACGAACGCGGACGCACCC
>JBDOMX010000439.1:0-7548 GCA_039831615.1 Planctomycetaceae bacterium | reverse complement strand
GGCAATCAACAGGGCGTGGGGATCGGCATTCCCGATGTCTTCAGATGCTGAAATCACCAACCGCCTGGCAATAAACCGAGGGTCTTCGCCGGATTCCAGCATTCTGGCGAGCCAATACAGCGTGGCGTCCGGGTCGCCCCCACGAATGCTCTTGATGAACGCACTGGCGACGTCGTAATGATCGTCTCCAGCCGGGTCGAAGCGAAGAATTCGGCGCTGGACCGATTCTTTTGCCACTTCCAGATCGACACTTCGAGTTGTCGCGGCGACGGAAAGGACGGCAATCTCCAGAGCCGAGAGCGCTCGACGGGCATCACCGTCGGAGAGCTCCACCAGCAGATCCAGCGCACCGTCGTCCACATGGGTGTCGTGCACGGCGAGGCCTCGATCTGAATCACTGAGTGCGCGGTCCAGCAGTCGGCGAATTTCGAGTTTCGTCAACTCCTGAAACTCGAAAATCTGACTGCGGCTGACGAGGGGGGCGACCAGCGAAAAGAACGGGTTCGCGGTGGTGGCTCCGATCAGCGCGATGCTTCCGTCCTCGACATCCGGCAGCAGGATATCCTGCTGGCTTCTGCTGAATCGATGAATCTCATCGATGAAACACACGGTCTGCCGGCCATCGGCGGCCAAATGATTGCGAGCTTCTTCCAGTATGGCGCGCACCTCCTTGACGCCAGCCATGGTCGCGTTGAGTCGACGGAATCGCCGATTCGTGTGGCTGGCGATCAATTCAGCCAGCGATGTTTTTCCCGTTCCGGGAGGCCCATAGAAAATGACAGACCCGATGCGGTCGGCATCCAGCATTCGTCTGAGCAGCTGTCCTTCACCGAGAAGATGAGACTGACCAGCGAATTCCTGCAAGTCTCGAGGTCTCATGCGCGCAGCAAGAGGTCGAGCTTGCTGGCGGTTCAGGTCTTCCTGTGCGGCAAATAGATTCATCGCGGCCGGTATGTCAAAAGCAGAGTGGGAGACTCAACACAGCGCAGCCAGCAGATTCGCTGCGACCGGTGTGTTTCGGTGGTCCATGCGACAGGACCGGATCGGTTTCTGCCGATTCTATCGGCGGACTGATCATTTTAGTGGCACACACGCATGCTAAACTACAGAATCGACAAGCCTTCCTTGCTCAGGAATTCGCCAATCCTGGAGTTCCATCGTGGTCGCAGTGCTGCAGCCGCTCAAACATGATAAGCCCATCCCGATCGACCGCGCCGTAGTTCTGGTGGGGCGCGGGGAGGACTGCGACGTTGTCATCAGCGGCAGCAAGAAGATCTCTCGTAAGCACTGTTGTCTCGTGCATTTCGATCAAAGCTTCTTGATTCGTGATTTAGGCAGTACCAACGGCGTATGGGTCAACGGCAAGCGAGTCGATCGGGAATCTGAAATGACGGATGGTGATCGCATTGCCATCGGAGACGTGCAGTTTCAGTTCTTTCCACAGGGACTCAGGCAATCTGCTGGAAAGGTGGCCAGCCGGGCCAGCCGCTCCGTTGTTTCCGAAAATGCAAATCAGCCCGATGAACACATTGAAATCATGAACTCAGACAGCCCGGACGAGCTCGACGATGTTCAGGGTGCCATCGAGATCATCGACGAAGACCCGCCGGACGATGATCTTCTCGACGATGATCTTCTCGATGACGGAATCATCTACGATGAAGAGGATGACGACCTGATCGACGATGAAGATCTGACCACGAACACGCCCAGCGAGCCACTGTCAAAGCCCAAAGGTCGGCCGTTTCGCGGCGGGAATGAATCGGAGCCGGTGATCGATCTGGAAGACAGCTTTGCCGACGAAGAGATCGAAGACATCATCGTGTTTGACGATGAATGAATGCTGTCGGAAAAGATCATCGTTGCGTCATCATCAGCGCAGCACATCCTGAAGCGACGACACCCCCACCTGTTCTCGATTGGCAAGTGGTTCCCCAAACGCGCGACCAATCGTCCAGCCCCAATAGCGAGCTCGATCACGGATGTCGTCCACAAGCGTGGGGTAGGTGGTGTCGCGTCCTTCAATCAACTGGCTGCGGTACGCCTCCACACTGGCCATTTTCTCGTCGATCGAGGCGCTGATATCGATCACGATCGAGGCGCTGGGATGGATTCGGAGATGGATGCTGAAGTAATGCAGCAGCAGCGGCGGCCAAAAGGGATCTCCATCAAGATCCGAGCGGCTCAACTTCGACCAAAAGCGGGCATCATCGACGAGGCTGCTGGCAGCCACGTGATCGGGGTGAGCGTCCTGCCAGTACGGAGCCAGGATGATCTGCGGCCGCGTGTGTCGAAAGACTTCTGCCAGCACGCGCCGTGCGCTCAAATCCGGTTGCAGGCTGCGGTTGGGAAGGCACAGGTTCCTGCGCCACGACAGGTCCAGGATTTCCGTGGCTTCCTGCGTTTCTCTGCGCCGGAGTTCATCCGAACCGTGCGGGGTCGGTTCACCGGTTGTCAGATCAACCACGCCGACACGCAGATTCTGCCGTCGTGAGACACTGATCAGGCCGCCTACGCTGATTTCCGCGTCATCCGGGTGTGGTGCCACGACCAGTACATCAAGCGGATCCATAGTTACGGCAGACTCCTCTGGGCGCGGGTTCCGGGAAGCCTAAACTGCGCGACGTTCACCAGAATTCAGACTTCGTGCGGTCGGCAACCGGCTGTTCCGCGTGTATTCTTCGTGGAGAAACGACATGAAAAGCACTGTGGGACTTGCCATCCTTGCGATTTCATTGATTGCGTCAACCGGCTGCACAACCATGTCCGATGTCGGAGCAAATATGCGCCGTTCCGCTCGAATGTTTCGTCCACGGCCGTTTGACGAGACCATCGACGAAGAAGCAGAAGACACCATGGAAGACGACTGGGGAAAAATGATGAGTGAAGGACGTCCGCGAGACCAGAGTGAAGCGGAGTCCGACTCCTGGTGGTGGAACAAGGTCATGTCGCCACAGTCTCGGAGTATCGAGCGAAGCCTCGGTGTCGGACCCTGACATGAAGACCGCGCTGTATGTAGCTGCCTGCGTGGTGGTGCCAGTCCTGTGGGGCGCATTGGTCCACTGGACCTTTCAGCGTTTCCGGCGACGTCACGATTCCGACAGCCGATCTCCCGACAACTGGCCCGACTATCAGATATGACTTCTGGTTTGTCCTGTAGCTGGAGTCACCAGACTTCACGGAATGATCGAGCATGCCGAATTTCTTCGAATCCGGCTCCCCTCAACTTAAGCTTTGACAGACCACTCCAGCCGATTCTGATAATCGCAGTCCTCAGAAGCCGTTGCCAAAGTCGCCATCGAGCCGGTTTCCGCTCCCGCTGGATTCCTGGGGAGGCGGCACGTTATCGTCTTCCCCGTAAAATCTACCAGGCCTGTCGAAGTCGTCCTGGTCCTCGTAGCTGCGCGGTGCGGTGCCTGGGGCAGAAAGCGGAGCGTTCGACTCCGGGATGATGAGTTGACCGGGAGCCTGAAACTGACCGGGCTGGGCCGGATAGTACCCCGGTTGTCCCTGCCAGCCATGATTCTGATAGGGGCGGTAACAGCCACAAATCAGCAAAAGAGCTGCCAGAGATATCCATCGGTTGCTGAATAAATTCATGGTGTCCGGTCCTTCGGAACGCTGACTGCGTCGACAGTCCGCGACCACGCTCCAGCGGCTCAGCCGCCAGGATTTGCCTGCAGAAATCGCCGGCCCACGAGAATGTTCGGCGAGAACTGCGCGAGATTAGTACCAACCGGTCGGTCGTGTCCAGACCAGTTTTCCTGGGCTGATGCGAGCCCTGGCTCCGAATCTTCGGACGACGATTCAGAAGTCGATGGACGCACCGCAGATGCGCCCATCGGAATGACCAGCAGCCCGGGAATCAGGCGTTACGACCCCCGCGGAGTCATTTACTGATTGTGAACGCATAGAGCCGCGACCGGCTGGAAACAAAGAGCGTGCCGTTGGCGACGGTGGGCGTACTGTAGATCGTGCTGTCAAATGTTTTGACAGCCCACGCGTCCACCCGCAGCGAGACCTCGTGACCGGACGCATCTCCTTCCCCCGAATTTGTGACTTTCACCGCGACATACTGGTTTTCAGGGGCCAGGTCGGGCGGCAAATTGAACGTTCTGCTCGTGCCCCGCGCCCCCGACCCATCATCTCTTGACTTCTGGTCAGGTATTTTAGAGTCCAGTTGCACAGTCTGAGGGTTGCTCATATCGGCTGCGTTCGACACCACAACTTCGTAGGACATGGTGGCACCGATGGGTAATTCTTCGCCGCTGAGCTGGGGAATCTTAATCACGAATTCAATCTCGTGCGACTTGATCCCGGGCGGTCTCTGACTGATGTCGATTGGATCCATCAGCACCGACGTCGTGCCCTGGGGCAAAGATGTCGTCCCGGAAAGTTGCTTGCCCGTCTTAAGGATAGTCAGTTCGCCGTCTTCGTCACCAATGAGCACGGTCCCGTCAACCACCATTGGCGAGCCCCAGATTGCCGCGAACGAATCATAGACCCAGTTTTTCTTTCCCGTTTCAGAATCGATGCAGTGCAGAAATCCGCTCAGGTCCGCTGCATACAGGAATCCGTCCGCGACCGCGACGGTGGACATCGTCCGGCGAAAAATCAGACCTTCTTCCTCACCGGTAATACTGCCGTCCGCGTCGATCCCACCATAGTGCCACACCTGTCCACTGTTCGGATTGGCAATCCAGCTGTCACCGTCAGCGACCTGGGGACTGATGTCTCCTGTCTTCGTCGCATCAATGCGGTACAAATGGCCAACGCCTTCACCATGTTCCGGGTCCTGGCCGACAGCCAGAATGACGTGACTGTCGATCACCACGGGAGTGGCAATGATGGCGTTTCGAGTTCCGCTGCCGCCCAATTCCCAGACACTGTCCTTTGGATTGAGATCGAACCACCAGATCAATTCTCCAGTGGTTGCATCCAGTGAATACAGCACTCCGTCGCCGCCAGGCATAAAGACCTGGGCCCTGCCTTCGATTGTCGCCAGAGCGGGTGATCCCCATTGACCATGCAGAATATTGGCAAAGCGCTCAGGAGCTCTTGAGTCGTTGGAAGGAAAGTCGGCCTCCCACACAACTTCTCCGGAGTCCTTGTTGACCCCAATGAAACTTGGGGCGCGCGGTGACGGCACTTCCAGGTGCGCCTCGTCAACACCGTTGGATGTGAGCAGTAGAACCATGTCTTCGTGAACCAGCGGAGAGGACGTTGCCAGGTTGTGTGGGAACACGCCGAGCTCATCGATCATGTCGAGCACCCAGATGATGTCAGCGTCGTTTTCCTCTTTGTCAACTTCGTCCTGGTAAGGGCCGTCATTTTCACCGTCATGAAAGCCTTCAACGTCAATGCACATCAGCTCGCAGCGATTCGTGGCCACGTACATACGGCCGTCCACAATACATGGCGTGGAACAGATCCCCTGTTCCGGCCAGTCATTCACGCGACCAGCCGGAAGCTTTTCCCGAGTCAATTGCCAAAGAAACGTTCCGTCTTCTTCATCAAAACACAGAATGACGCCGCGGTCTCCTTTGTGCTGTTCACGGTATTCGCCACCGTTATTCGTCCCCACAAAGACCCGGCCATCGGCGACCACAGGATTACCGTAGGTCTGTGAACCCAGGGACACGCTCCACTTGACGCCGGTCCCGCCTTCGCCGGATTCGGGAGGCTCGAAATCAAGTCTGATTCCCGTCGTACTGTTGACCATGTTGCGGCCGTTGCCGTCACCAAACATGTTCCAGTCGCCCGAAGTCACGACCGTTTCCGGTTTGTTTCCGGCGGGCTGCTGACTGACTGGTTGCTCAGTGGCTGGTTCGTCAGTCGCTGGTTCTTCGGTCGCTGGTTCTTCGGTCGCTGGTTCTTCAGTGACAGGTTCCTCGGTGGCTGGTTCCTCGGTGGCTGGTTCCTCGGTGGCTGGTTCCTCGGTGGCTGGTTCCTCGGTGGCTGGTTCCTCGGTGGCTGGTTCAGGCGGACTGTCCGCTGTTTCACCGTCTGTCGGGTCCGCCGGCTCAGCCGGTGCGTCATCTGGTGTCCCCGGCGAATCGGCAGGGGCACTCGCCGGACTGGCCGTGCCGGAACCACTCTCCGACGGAGGAGCGCAGCCAGGAATCAAGACGGAGGAAAGCAACAGGACCATCAAAGCGGACAGTCGACGTGTCATGGGGGAATTCCTGAATGAGACCAGTTGGGACCGGCCGTGTGCTGGTGGGGTTGGAGTCAACGCGAGACTGAGAGCGGCCGTCGCTGGAGACGACTGGAGATTACTCAGAGACGATGACGTTGTCGAAGTAGCTGTCTGCCAGGTTGTAAACGTACAAACCCGGGCTGCCTTCCGTATTGGGATGGGGATCGACAACGGTCAGCGTCCATTCTTCTGGTTCTGCGTCGCCTCGCACCCAGGCTTTGCCCATCACGTGGGCTCCATCATCCTTGATACGGACAGTCATCTTGATTGTGTACCAAACATCAGGCTTCGACCGGAACCGTATTTCTTTTGCCATTCTCAAATGCGGAGCCCAGCTCTGAATGCCGAGACGTCCGGTATTGCCTTTGAGGATAAAGTTGTAGCGGTGCGCCGTAAGTCCAATGTTGGAGAGCTTTCTTTTTTGTTCTTTCATCAGCACATCGGCCTGCACGGTGTATTCCTTCATCTCCGGCATACCCAGCCAAAAGTAGGTACTGGGTCGCCCCCTGCCAGGCGATCGTTTCAACGCCACCGTCCCCTCGACATCCGTCGGTTGCAGCTTCAGGAATGAATTGATCCAGGTGGGCGGAACTCGCTTGCCGGTGTAGCCCTCAAAATCCCATTTCCACGGCAATGGGGGAAAGACGCGGAGTCGAGCTTCGGCAGTGATGTTGCCTGATTTGGCAACGATCACGCCCGCCTGCTCCTTCGCATTTTCAGCCACGCTGACTTTGTTTCCGTCGATTGTCGCGTCAGACCACCCGTCGCCCAGAGACAGTTCCGCTTCGACTTCTCCCAGGGCCTGTCCAAGCTCGTTGAAACCGTAAACTTTGTATTCGATGTCACCTCCACCGAAGACGCGGGTTTCCCAGGGGACAACGCGAATCGTCACGACGTCTGCTGACCCCTCACCTTCTTCCAGCGGTGGCAATTCGACATCCTGAACGACTCCTGCATTCTCGTTGCCGATGCAGATCGTACGGTCGCGGGTGACGAAGAACACCCGACCGTCCGAGATCGCTGGTGTCGCATAGATTTCATCCAGTCCCCTGCCGTTCGTGGCCTTGAGTGTGACACTGGATAGCGATTCACAGCGTTCACGCGATGGCTTCAGAATGTGAATGTTGCCATTCACTTCCATGACATACAGCTTACCGTCAGCCCAGATGGGAGACCCTTTGCCAACGGTACCAATGGAATAATACCACAGCTCCTCACCCGACTGACTGTCGTAGGCGTGGAGGCGCCCGGTATCGGCAACCAGGTACAAAATGCCGTCTTTTTCGAGCAGGCCTGTGTATCCTGCTTTGACACCATCCACTCTCCAGATGCTGTTCGTCGCCGTGATG
>JBDOMX010000649.1:0-1814 GCA_039831615.1 Planctomycetaceae bacterium | reverse complement strand
CCGGAACATCGTCGAACATAGGCAGCCAATTGGGTCCAACGTGAGCACCGTCCGATCGGGAGCCAGAGTCTCTGCTAACCGACTAACTAAGTGAACTTCTGTCCCCACCGCCCAGACAGATCCTTCCACACTATCGCTGATTTGTCGGATGATGTGCTCGGTCGACCCAGAATCATCTGCAGCCTGTACAACGTCCCAAGTGCATTCGGGGTGAACAATGACCCGAACACTTGGGTGACGTTGCCTCACTGAATTTACTTGCTCTACATTAAATTTTGTATGAACCGAGCAGTGGCCTTTCCAAAGAATCATTCTCGCCCGCTTCAACGCCTCAGGATCCACTCCGCCAAACGGGACATCTGGATCCCAAACTACCATCTGGTCTAACGGAACACCCATGGCGTACGCGGTGTTTCTACCTAGATGCTGGTCGGGTAGAAAGAGAATCTGGTCGCCACGTTCCCAAGCCCATTTCAGGGTTGCATCTGCGTTACTTGAGGTACAAACAACGCCATCTCGTTCCCCACAGAACGCCTTAATCGAAGCAGCTGAATTGATATAGGTAACGGGTATTACCCGACATGCTCCCATTGTACCCAGTTCAGACCAGCAAACCTCTAACTGATCCGGGGCCGCCATGTCAGCCATGGAACATCCGGCGGCTAAGTCTGGAAGAACGACCTTCTGGTCTTGGTCACTGAGCACATCTGCACTCTCAGCCATAAAATGGACACCGCAAAAAACAATATATTCGGCGTCGCGCTGAGCCGCAGCCTGCCTGGACAGTTTGAACGAATCTCCGGTATAGTCGGCGAATTCAATCACTTCGTCCCGCTGATAGTGGTGACCGAGAATCAATAATCGTTGTCCAAGTCCGTCACGAGCGGCGGCGATTCGCCCACGCATTTCGTCTTCCGACAAGCCTAGGTAGGAATCGGGTAACGATTGCCGCTCCTCAATGTGAATGTTTTCATAGTCCTTCAGTAAATTTACACTCATGGCACCGTTTGTGAAATTTTTCTCAAACTATGAACACTAAAAAGGTCAAATCTCACCCGGCTGCTTGAATAAGGCCGAGAGTGACCTGACCTGGGGCTAGTCTACCACGCTTGGAAAGGTTTCCGTGCTGTGTCAAACCGTCAAGACACCACGTTGTATAGAGTGTCCCGCTCGACGGGTTGACGCCCGGCATCACAAATCAGAGCACCGATTTGTTCCGGCGTCATGGCCTCTGGCGTTTGAGCACCTGCCATGTGGTATATCCGCTCCTCTTGGACGGTGCCATCTAGATCGTCAACACCGAACCAGAGGGAGGTTTGCGCAACTTCTAAACCCGTAGCAATCCAAAAAGCTTTTACGTGGGGAATATTGTCAAGCATCAATCTGGCGACCGCATGGACCCGCAATGAATCGATCGCCGTCGGTGCCGGCAACTTCTTCATCTGATTGTTCTCAGGGTGAAATGCCAAAGGAATGAATGCCTGAAACCCACCAGTCTCATCCTGTAACGCACGAGCCCGTAGCATATGATCCACACGTTCTTCAACGGTCTCAATGTGCCCATAGAGCATCGTGACGTTTGATTTCATGCCAAGGCGATGAGCTGTCGCATGGATTCCAAGCCATCGCGTCGTCCCACATTTGTCGTGGCAGATCTTCTGGCGAACTCTCTCTGAAAAGACCTCGGCGCCGCCACCAGGCAGTGAATCAAGCCCCGCATCCATCAACTCAAGCAATACCTGTTCGTCCGTCTTATCATAAAGATCGGCAAAGAACGCAATTTCAACTGCCGTGAAACATTTCAGATGGATATC
>JBDOMX010000469.1:0-1814 GCA_039831615.1 Planctomycetaceae bacterium | reverse complement strand
TTCTCCGAATGGAGACGAGCACACCAGGCATCTGCCATGAAATGTCACTTCAAAACAAGAGGATCACCAATCCAACACTCATAATGTGCGACTGTAGTACTAGCCAGCTCGGCCCGCTGCGTGCGGATGTGTCTGCTCGTAGGTCTCGCGGAGACGGCGAGTACTCACATGCGTATAAATCTGTGTCGTGGTCAGACTCTTGTGCCCGAGCAGTTCCTGGACACTTCGCAGATCCGCGCCGCCGTCCAGCAGGTGCGTCGCAAAGCTGTGCTGCAATGTGTGAGGTGATGTTCGCTGGGAAAGCGCGGCCGTCGCGATGTGCTTTTCCAGCATACGGCCGATGCTGCGGGTTGTCAGGCGGCGACCAAAGCGATTCAGAAAGATGGCGTCCGTCTGGTCGGAAGTGCCCTGCGGATCCGGCTCACGCACCGCCATCCAGTGATCGAGGGCACGTGTCGCGTAGCTGCCCACCGGAGCGATCCGTTCCTTTCGACCTTTTCCGTGGACTCTCAAGATACCAGAACTGCGATCCCAGTGGTTGGTATCGAGGGCAACGACTTCTGCAACACGCAGGCCGGACGAATACATGGTTTCCAGAATCGCTCGATCACGGATCCCGTCTTGTCGAGTCGCCGAAGGAGCCGACAACAATCGACCTACTTCTTCGGTGGTAAGGAAATGAGGCAGCTTGCGGCCGGCGCGCGGTGTCCTCAGAGGTTTTGCCGGGTTGGCGTCACACAGGCCTTCTCGTTTGCAGAAACGAAAGAAACTGCGCAGGCAGGCCAGTCGTCGCGCAATTGTTGTTCGTGCATAGCCGCATTCGTGCAGATACGCTGCATAGGTTCGTAGTTGGCTGACATTCGTGAGTTGGGGGGTTGGAATGTGGCCGAGTTGCTCCTGGCAGAATTCCATGAGGTGGTTCATGTCGTCCCGGTATGCCTTAATCGTTAGTTCTGAAGCATTACGTTCAATGCGCAAGTAGTTCAGAAATCGATTGACGGCATTCTGCATTGTGGATTCCCTGGTCAGACTCCGCAGAGTCCGTGGGCCGTCTGGTCGATGGCTCAATCACCCGATCGGTGTGTCATGTGCCCGTTGCATTGTCCAGGCAGCATTGCGAACTGATCTGTTGTTACGCTGCGAACGGAGTCTGATTCATGTCGAGTTGTTGCTGCTCGACCATCCTTCGCACTCGTTGCGACAGAATCGCGGCATCGTACCAGGTGAATTCCAGCTCCGGATCACTTGCAGATGCACTCAGGCGGCTGAGGACCTCACGGACGCTGTGGTCGTCATAGAGAAACATGTACCGATGTTTATCTCTGATCAGAGCCAACACATTCACCGACGTAGTCATCCTCATCTCCGGTCCGGCGGATTCTGCTGAAAAGCAGCTTACTGCTATGCGAATTATCGGACGTTGTTGACCGGGGCGATGATCATGCGCGAGGCAGCCGTCAGAGTTTGACGGACCGGAAACGATCATTCGAAATCCGGCCGCGCGAACATTTGAAGATTCAACGGTCGATGCCGAACTCTCGCCGCAAAGCGTCGCGGCCCCGCTGGGCTTCGTCAGGTGTGACAATGATGCTTAACTTGATCTCGCTCGTGTTCACCAACTGCACGTTGATCTGTTCTTTGGCCAGAATTCGAAAGACTCTGGCAGCAACGTCGGTGTGGCTGCGAAGACCAATCCCCGAGACCGTCAGCGTTCCGACCCGTGGTTCGCCGGGAAGGCCGAGGATCTGTTCACCGAGGATGTTGCGCATGATCTCCGAGGTGCCGCCCTCGATCGAGTTGGCCCTGGCCCGCAA
>JBDOMX010000785.1:0-7561 GCA_039831615.1 Planctomycetaceae bacterium | reverse complement strand
GGCCACGTTTCCCGGAATTTCATCGCGGACGCTCGCGGCCATGTCTATGTCCCGGCGGTCGAAGAGTCGCTGGATACGGTTGAGGGGCCGGATGACGATCCGAAACTGTCGGCATCCCTCGTCGAACTCGACACCGAGCTGCGTGAAGTGAATCGAACACCGATGGAGCACTACGACGCCACACGCGATTTCGATTCGCACGGGATCATTGCCTTCACTTTCCTGCAGGATCAAAGTTGTGTGTTTTCCACACACACCGGCTTCCTGTACCAGATCAGGCCTGCTGACGACGATTCAGCAGCCGCCGTCGAAGAACTGGGATACTTCCACCCCGATGGTGAAGCGTACGCTTCATCACTCTTCACCTTTGATGGTCGAAAGCTCCTGGTCGGACAGGCGAACAAAAAACCGAAGCTACGGCACTGGATCGTCTTCGATTTGGAGTCACGCTCCTCGCATCTCGCCGAAGGTGTCACCGGTCAGGATTGCTTTGACCAGCACAAACTTCTGCTTTACGGCACTCATACGCGTGACAACGCGGGGAATTTCTATGCCGTTGGACGGAAGCAGGGAGAAGCGGGCAAGGATCCAGTTATTCTGAAGATTTCGTACACGAATGCCTCCGCCGTGCTCAACGAGTTACCTTAAAAACGATATCGATTCACGCGAACGCCAGGCGGCGTGCTGTGCACGAGTTGCACGTGATATTAATTGGTTCCTGAGAATGCTCCGTCAGTTAATATCGACCGCCAAAAGAGCTGGCTGAGTGTCACCGGTGGCTCGAAACGCGATAGTCGCTCCTGTTCGTTTCACATGGACAAATAGGGACGAGACACTCCGATCATTCGTCCGCGTCGTTTTCGATTTGTCCGATGGGAATTGTGGCATTGATGCCTAAGGCGCTAATACCGGCCAGAAAGAAAGCGGCGGCGCACACCGCGAATGCATTGTTCCAGCGGTCTGCACCTCCGACGATCCAGATCAGAAACGGTGGCGCCACGGCTGCGCCCAGATTGCCCCACATGTTTCCCCAGCCGAGGACCGAACCGACGTGCCGGCCGCCCACATCCTGCGTAAAGGCCCAGGAAGCTGGTGTCCCCAGAGCGGTTGCGAAGGCGACGATCGAAAACAGGATCATGCAGACTTGTGCACTCGGTTCAAACAGGCACGCGATGTAGGCACCCATCGCGAGGAAACGCGACGACGACATGGGTAAAGCGCGGCCCCAGCGTCGTCCGAACCGTCGAGTCGCCAGATCCGTGAACGCTCCTCCGGCCAGCATGCCAGCCCATCCCAGCAGCGGGGGAATCGAAACCAATACGGCACGCTGTTCCGTTGAGACAGCATGAACACTGGTGTAATAGCGCGGCGCCCACGTCATCAGAAAGATCCAGCCGATGTTGGTAAACCACTGCGCCATGCATGAGCACCACATGCTGCCGCTGGCGATCAAAGCGCGCAGCGGCACACCGGACACTGGTGTTTGCGGAGCGATTGCGGCCGATCCAGCGATCAAAGCGACTTCCGCCGCGTTGCAGCGGGGATGTTCGCTCGGTGTCGTATGGCAGCTCCACCAGATCAACGCGGCAACAAGGATTCCCAGCGATGCATACAGAAACATCATGGGTCGCCAGGCGGCACCGTACAGTTTTTTAACACCGGTTCGAAATAAGAATTCCAACACCAGTCGGTTGGCACGTGCGACCTGACCGTCCTTTAAGTCGGGGCCGCGTCGCAGCAGGCGTTCGGCTTCCTTCTCCACTGAGATGCCGTCCACCGAGATGTCGTCAATCGTAAAAAAATCCCGTGTCTGTATGATGGTGTTCAACTCGTTCAGCAGTTGCTGCTGATCTCTGGCGGGCAAATCGGACACATCAGGAATTGCTGCATCAGAATCATTTTCCGCAGATTGAAGCTGTTCACGAGCGACCGTCAGAGCTTCAGCATCATTCCGGCTATGTCGATTTACGATGGAACGACCGTCGGACGAAAAGACGTCCAGGCACCTCTGCCGCAGAAGATCGATCGGTTCCGTGCCGCTTGATGCTGTCAACAGTTCATGGCAAATCGCCGGTCCATCCAGAAGATCGTCGGGGATCAACGTCGTGCGCGCGTCCGATGGCGTGAGCGCGACGAGCAAATAGCCGCTGGCGCCCAGTGCGAGAAATCCGCCCAGGCGGCCGCCCAAAGCGATGATGCCACTGGCTGTGCCACGCTGTGAGAACGGGACCCACTTGCGGACGATACTGGACGCGGACGGGTACGCGCCGGCCTGTCCGAAGCCGAAGCCGAGCCGCAATGCAAGCAATGCGGCAAAGGACGACACGGCCCCGGAGATTCCCGTCATGAGCGACCACAGCAGCACGTACAGTGTCAGCATCAGCCGCGAACCGAATCGATCGGTCAGCCAGCCGGACGGCACCTGGCCCAAAGCATAAGTCAGGAAGAATGCGCTCAGCATCAGGCCGATCTGAGCGTCGCTGAGGCCGAGATCCTCCTGAATATACATTTCCACGAATGAAATGCAGAAGCGATCCAGATAAAGCAACACCGACATCAGGGAGGCAGACCCGATGACCATGTATCGAACGCGGGTGGGCTTGTCGTTCGATGTCATGCGGGTGGCCATTTCAGGTCTGCGTCGAGCGGATAGATCGGCCGCCGAACATTATGGTAGTCCAGGCAATTAAAGTCCGGACGATGGATTCCAGGAGTGTCGCCGTCAAAAATCGCGGAGGCCATGGCACCAAAATCAGCTCGAAAGTGAACGGCACTCTTCAAAACAATGAGCTTTCGATCCGACGGTTCAATGCCGGCGATGCGGAGCATTCGGACATCCAGACACTGTCGGCGCACCGAAGACACCACGATTTCCACTCCATTGATCACCAGCGTTGCGGTTGGGCCCAGGTGATCTTCAATCCCTCGCATCATGGGACCGCCATAGACGAATTTCCCATCGCACAGCGCGCGAACGTAAGCATCGGCGACGACCGGTGCGCCGTGCAGTTCGTCGGTCTTGCCACCGAGTCGCACGCGAATTGAGGAGCCGGTCCCTGCCGCGTGCGCCTGTGCGGCTGTTTCAGGATCGAACAGCACGCCAACAACGGCTCCTTCAATATCGGATGCGATGAGCGCGGCGAGTGCCACCGTGCCATCACACGGAGCTCCACCGCCTGGATTGTCCGAACCATCAGCAAAAAGCACCGGCCCGGATTCAGGGTGTTCACGGACGTGTTCAATCACATCTTCAATTGTTGTCAGCCGGGGTTGCAGGTCATCTCGCAGATCCCAAAGCATGTCTGCCAGCTCAGTCGCCTTGTCTGCCGCGAGCTCTCGATCATCGTCTGCCGTCACGAGGACTGACACACCGACATCGGGAATGTCGGCGAAGGGAAAACCCATTGCCACGGTCGCAGTCAGGATTCCCGGTTGTTGTTCCAGTGTGCTGACTCGCTGCATCAAAGACTGCATGGGCGCACGCAGGGTGCACTGCATGGGCGGCAGCGTAATCAGGGGCAACTGACGATATTCCTGAACCGGATTGACATTGCCTCTGACAATTCGTGCCAGAAGACGTGCGGCCTCCATGCCGCGTTCGCGCATATCAACGTGCGGATAGGTATCGAAGCCGATGATCACATTCGACAGTCGGGCCATGCGATCTGTAATGTTGGCGTGAAGATCCAGGGTGACAACAATCGGAATGTCGTTGCCGACGACGTCCCGTGTCGCCGCGATGAAGGCGCCTTCAGCGTCGTCGTCCTGCTCGGTTACCATGGCGCCGTGCAGGTCGAGCAACACACCATCGACCGGTTGCACGATTTGCATTCTGTCAAGGAAGCGATTGAGCAAGTCATCGAAACTGCGTTGTTCGACGATCCCTGACGGCTGCGCCCGCGCGCTCAGCAAGGGAATCAGCTCGAAGTGTTCGGACTCGGCACCGGCGATGTATCCACCGTGAATCGTCGCGGTGCCGCTGAAGCGGTCGAAGATGACGCTTCCGCCCTCGAGATCCGCGCCGCAATTGCTGTCGCGTACAAAATCGTCGATCGTTGTCGGCGTCGACGCAAAGGTGTTGGTTTCATGCTGGATCCCACCACTGGCAATTTTCATGATTTGTGCTCGGCTGGGTTGGTCCGGGTCGTCGCGATCTGTTCGCGTCGATCATTCCCAGACTCGGCGCAGGAACTCAACCGTGTTGCGCCACATAATGCCACTGACATCGTCGTCACTGAAACCACGCTCACGCAGCAACCCCGGCAGTGTCTGAAGATCGGCGATCGAATTCAAATCCATCGGTGTCTGTTCCGTTCCGTAGCCACCGTCCAGATCGGTGCCGATCGCGACATGTTCAGCGTTACCGGCCAATTGGCAGATGTGATCGATGTGGTCGCAGATGCGTTCGATTCTGAGCTGGAAGTCCGCTGGTTGACTCTTCAGGTGCACCCAGTCGGGAACCATCATGATGGCGTCGAACGCCATGCCAAGGATTCCGCCCCGCTCAATCACTGCTTTGATCTGGTCGTCGGCAAACTGTCGATTCCAGGGGGCCAGTTTGCGGCAGTTCTGATGACTCGCCCAAAGCGGACCGTCATAGCAATCGAGTGCCTCCCAGAAGCACTGGTCGGACAGGTGCGTGACGTCCAGAATAATCCCCAGTCGCTGCATTTCTTTCAGCAGTTCTTTTCCCTCCTGCGGCAACGGGCCATCATCGTCCGTGCCGTGCGCATAGCGACCGGGACCATAGTGCGACAGACCGAGTGCCCGCAAACCGTCATCGTAGCTTCGCTGCAGATGATCGGGTGTGAGGATGGAGTCGGCTCCCTCCAGGCTGAGCACGAAGCCGAGAGGATTTCCCGTCTCCGTTGAACGGGAAGTTGTCCAGTCCACGCTGTCGTCAACCAGCGGTGCGTTGAGCCATAAATCCAAATGCTGATCCAGTTCCCTGCGGTTCCGGATTGGTGTCAGCTCCCCGGCCTCTTCCATGATCCGATACCAGGCCAGCTGACCCTGCGATTGGGCCCAGGCCTGTTCGGGAGAATTCCAGCCTGGCAGGTTGTGAAAGTACGACGAATATCGACCGATCAGCGTGGCGACACAGAGGCCCACACGACCGCGACGCATTTCAGGAAAACAGACGGTGTTGTTGCCACGATCGACTCTGTCCCTGGAATTGGAGGCTATGCATTGAATGTGTTCCCATCGTCGGATCCGCTCAAGCGACCAGCGCAGATCACGGTTGTACAGAAGTGCGTTCATCGACAGATCGAGGTGCATGTCGAAAATCAATGGAGTGTCGGTCATTGTGGTGGTCAGTGGCATGAATCAGAGAAGTGGAAGCAGAGCGTACCAGACGCCAGTATCGCTGGAGACACCTGAGAATTCCAATCGAACGGAATAGTATGTCTGCCGGACCGAGCGCTGCGCTGTTCCTGCGATGGTAAGCTCCATGCCACTGCCGGAGCGGCGTCGCTCCTTGATCCGGCCTGCAATGCTGAGAATTCCAATGGAGCCACATGAAGTCATTGGAGAAAGGATCGGCAGCCTTGCCATTGGGCAAAACGCTTTGTGAGTTGAGCGGTGCTCCAAGAGCTGCAAAGCTGTGGCCGTCGGCTTCCGTCAATACCAGGAGTGGTGATCATGCCCATGTATGTTGAGAGATTTGACCAGGATGCGGGGGGCTGGTTCGGGTGGATCAGTAACGCGGCAGGGCCAAAGCCGCTGGAGCTTCGCGACAGTTGTGCGATCTCGCGAAGCCCCTGGTGGATTGACTACAACCATGCTCCTCCAGGAGCCGGTTACATGCACCTGCTGTACATGCTGTTCACGGCGGGCGCCACCAGCGAGCATTACCGTGAAGTTGGCGGGTCGAATCGGTACATCGCGGGAGACTTCGGCACTGATTTTACCAATGCACGAATCTCACTGCGTCTGAAAGGTGAACTTTTGGCACGCGGTGCAAAACTTCATTTGCTCTGTCAGGGTGTGCACGACGGCATTTGTACCGGTTGGTTGTTGACCGGACAGACGTTCGATGTGACGACTGACTGGTCGGAACAGACGGTTGATTGTGTGCCGGACGACCAGCAATGGATTTGCATGGGCAGCCGTCATGATCGGACCGCTTCCTACGGCCGCACGCCGTTCCTGACCGTGCTGAAGGACGTCAACACGGACATTCTGCTCGTGCTTTCGCCGCTCGACATTGCTCCCATGGGGTCCCTGGATGGGGACCCGCACGTACTGCGTCCGGAGCGCGATTATCCCGTCTGGCGTTCCCGCCTGCCGGAAGGCTACGTGATGCTTGACGAGGTGCGCATCGAGTTTCCCGGTTAGACAGTCATCAAACGGTGATCTCCGCCGCGTGGACGCTCATGCAATCCGGTGTTCCTGCGTACCACGAAACCAGGACTGTTGCGGAACTGCAGCGGCGGATGGCCGGGTGTCCAAAACTCCAGCGGCCCATGTCTTCCCAAAAACCGGCGAAGTCGATGTCGGATGAGCCCTGCGTGAGTGCGGCTTGTTCCTCGTGCTGATGGACGACCAGGGATTCGGCCACAGGCCAGGTGTGTCCACCATCCGCCGATTGCCACAGTCGCATGGTCCCCGGTCGGTCGCGGTCCACGACAAATCCCAGAATGCGACCATCTTCAAGGATCAACGGAGCGGCAATTTGTCCCGGGATTGTCGTCTCGACGGGCTGCGATCCGGAGCAATCGTGATTGTGGCAGCTGCCGCGCAGGAGGTGAACCCTCAGGTCCCGCTGGCTGGCCCGGTCATGTGTCCAGAACATGGCGACAAATTCTCCGGATGTGTCTCCGGCGCACAATCGCTGGTCCCAGTAGTAGACATTGTTTTGCGGATTCTGGGCGACTCGGAACAGGTCGCCGAAGGTCGCTCCGTGGTCACGTGAGCGCAGCATCCACGCTGCGGGCTGAACGGGTGTTGGGTCGTCGAATTCTTTGAAGCTTTCAAAGGCCAGCCCAAGCGTGCCGTCCGACCACTGTGCGATCGGCCCCGTCAGGGCGCATCCCGTCAGACCGGGCGTCGGGACTTCCCGCCACGCCGTCCAGGAATCGCCTTCGTCGGTTGACTCGGCCAGCAACAATCGGCTTCTCAGAATGCCTTCGGTTTGGGGGTCAAACAGCGGGCGGTCCGGGTCGCTGCGATCGAACCAGGTGGTGACAATGAGCAGCCGACCGGGCTCCGCTTCGACCATGTCACCGGCGGAGAGTGAACCGGGCACTCCGTTCAGCGTTGAGTCGAACTGAAACGGAACAAGCGACCAGTTGCGGCCGTGATCGCGCGACCGTGACAACTGCAGCGTGCCCGTCGGGTGATTCTTTTGCGGACCCACAGTGAAACCGCTGAGCCAGGTGCCCGACTGCAGACTCAGCAGACCGTCCATGGAGGCAACGCGTCGCGACGCATGCTGTTGTGTGGCGTCGTAAATCGTCGAACGATGGATCACCTGCATGGCTGATCTGCTTTCCAGGTCTGTTCGTGTGGATGTGTTGACGCCGCTCGGGCAGCCCCGTGTCCTCCGTATGAGATGTCG
>JBDOMX010000417.1:0-1817 GCA_039831615.1 Planctomycetaceae bacterium | reverse complement strand
GGTCAGATCACCACTCGAACTCGCTTGTTCCGACGACCAATTCCAGTGCGAATTCCAGGTGTCCTCATCGCAGGCAATCGGCAGAATCGGCAGCGTTCCACTGAAATTTTCATCGATTCGAAAACCGGCTCCCGGTGACAGCGCCACGACAGAGGTCGTTTGCAGACCAGCGTGCTCTCTCCCGAGCGCGCGTGCAAAGAACAACGGAACCACACCATCTAACCGATCACTCGATTCTGTGCGACGCACGGTGACTTCGACCAGGTTGTAGGGAGGCTGCCCCCAGGATTCGACATAATCACCCAACTGGCTGTCCCACAAACGCGCCCCGAATCGCAGGTCGCGATCTCCGTCGATAAAGGTGCCAGGTTTCCCCGACATCCGATTGGACATCGCCGTAATTGCGGCAATGTTGCGAGCCGTCTCAAGAGCTGAGGCAACCTGAGTTTCTTCAGCCTCCCAGGTGTTCACCAGTTCATCCGAGGCTGCCAGCGCCGCGGCATCCGCAGCGGTTTGCATCTGCTCTCTCACCAACCCTAAATATGCCAAGTCAACGGCAAAAGCAGCCATGCCCATCAGAAATACAAGCATCATCGCAGCCAGAATTGCCACCGTCCCTCGACGCTCGACGCCATATCGCTCACAACGACGTCGTCGAGCCGTTGTCTGCCAGGTGCGCATCGTTCGAACTCCTCAATGATCAATCTTCGGGATCAGCAGGCGACCGGCGGTCGGTCTCATCCGTACGGACCGGAGTGGGACTGGAATCGGAAAAGTACCTCGTGCGATCGAGACAAAACCTGCCGACCCGCTTCCCACCGTAACCAACACGACTCTGGTCGGCCGAGAACTGCGGACTGTATTGCCCCAGATCGCTCAGACTCGAGGCCATATGTGTCTTCAAATACCCCTTACTTCCAAAAGCTCCCCACGTGTCTGAACTTCCATCTTTCACCTCGACTGTCAGTTTGCCACCCTGCAAATCCATCACAATTGTGTAGCGAATTGTCTCGTTATCGAATCGAAGCGAAGCCGAGCAAATGCTGGGGTGAAAGGCGGTCAGTGTCTCGCCCTTCCAAGCTTGTAGCTGCAACCCGCCCGCTGAGAATTGAGGCTGAGTTGCATGGTTAACTTCCAAGATGGCATATTGACCACTCAGGTTGGGAATTGGCGAAATCACATTGAGCAATTGCGGCGCGGTCTTGGCGAGATTCGGGTTCCGCACAACCAGCACCCAGTCTTCTTCGATCCGGGTGATGACCGGTTCTTCTCCGTGAGCGCACCGCGAAGCAGCCACTAGACTGCTTCCGCACAACATCACAGCAAGTAGCAAACGCTGACCGATCGGTCGCTGGTTTTGAAAGTATGGAATCACCCGAAAAACACAATTCTTCACGGCTCACCTCCAACAGCACAGACTCCCCGACGTGCGCCCGAGACACACCTTGCACACGTCTCAATCCCTGAGCGGCCATCCATCAGAAAATATGTCTGGCTGTGTAGGTAATGTGGATCTGAGCCAAAATTGGACAATCAAATCCCAGAAATCGTGGAGTCAGCGATTCGCTGAGTGAGAAAAACGATCCGCTGCGTGGCTGAGCACAAGGGATGCAGCGGCTGAGAGACCAACCCCCCCCCCCTGCCCCGGTATCGGTGGGCACGGACGATCGCACTGCTGGGGTCGCAAAATCCTGGACGATCCTGCCCGCCAGTGGGGATGCTGGGGCCCCTTGATCGTGGGACTGTCGAAACTCGCAAGAACTCTCAGAGCGACAGTTCAATGATTGGTGATGAATTCGTTCGAATTGAGGATCGCC
>JBDOMX010000956.1:0-7586 GCA_039831615.1 Planctomycetaceae bacterium | reverse complement strand
ACCAGGAATGCGATTGCCGCCGTTCGCAGCCCGATGCTTCGGGCCAGCAGCGGCTCAGCGTTAAAAGCCATAATGACGGCGACCACGCCCATCACAGCAATCAGGCATGCGGCCACGATTAACAACCGCTGCCGCAGCAATTGCCGCGTTCCCTCTTCGAGCCGAAAGGCGAGATCAGCCGATGACGGGCCGTCCTGGACAGCCAGAAGTGCCTGAGTCTCACTGGCAGCACTCGTTGCTGAAACCGCATGCAGATACCGAATGTGATTCGGATTGGTAATGATTGTTGCTTCGGGATCGCTCAGCATATCAGTAAATGATTTTCAGGTGCCTCACGTGAGTTTCTGCATCCAGGGGAACTGCTGCTGTGCTGTGAATGCAGCGACGCACTCCTGAAAGAATCAGCAACTGGCTTCGTAATATCGCATACGACAAGCCGCTCTCCAATGGCGATGAGAATTTTGGAAAAGTGTGGCTGTTTCGATCAAGCCGTTCGCCCGAGGTGAAATCCACCGAGGGTTTCGAGTCATTGTGACAGTTGACGCGGAGAATTTGGATAACATGTAACACACCCTGCACATCGGCAGTCCAGCGGAATGATGTGCCGACGACTTCGTTTCACTGCGGAAAACAAACCGTGACATTCGCCGGAGATGGGTGACTTTCGTAAATCCGGTGTCGCTTTCAGTTGCTGCAGTTACTACTTGCCCACGAGTGAAAATGCCTTCGTCATTGCCTTGGCCGCTGCCTGACAGGCAGCGTCGTTCTCCATCGCATTCAGTTTTGCGTTGAACGGCTCTGCGCGGACGGGTCCGTCATAACCAATCTCGACGAGAACCCCGAGAAAGGTCTTCAGATCAATCACGCCGGTCGCTGCGGGGAGTTCGCGCTGGTTATCGATCTGCCCATCGATCGGGAGCCCCGCCGGTGCGTCGTTCAAATCGCAGGCGATAATATCTCTGTTGGTCAGACTTCGCAGATCGTCGACCGTTTCATGGGCCGTGTACCAGTGCCAGCTGTCAAGAACAATACCCACGTCGTCTT
The DNA here is from genome assembly GCA_039831615.1 of Planctomycetaceae bacterium. Classification (GTDB taxonomy): domain Bacteria; phylum Planctomycetota; class Planctomycetia; order Planctomycetales; family Planctomycetaceae; genus S139-18. The sequence goes on along the minus strand of JBDOMX010000956.1, from coordinate 6,542 downwards.
CTCCGATCTCTGCGATCAGATCTTTCGTCTCCTGCATACTGTGCACAAAGCTGTGGCGTTTGGACGCCCACAACGTCTTCGGGCCGACATACTCCATGCCGAAACGCTGACCGTGATCGCCAAGGATCCGCACACAATCCCGCAGGCGTCGGGCATGCTGCCGAAAATTTGCCACGTACGTTAAATCGTCGTGGCATGGCATGAGCCACGTGCCGACGCGCGTGATGCCTGCGAGCTGCATCGCCTGGGCTGTCGCCGGCAGCTTCTTCAGGTCCTGCTGAAACCTCGACTCATCCTGACGAAATTCCACGGGCAACCCGGCCGCGCCCCAAACAATTCGCTTTTCCTTCATCAGCCCCGCGAGTTCCGAACGCGACGCGTCATTGAGCGACAACAGAAAACCTGGATCCGCATAAACCGACTCGAAGCCATACGTCGCCGCGTATTCAATTGCCTCCAGCTGATTGGCACGAACTCCAATGGCACCCCAGTTCAGATCCAGTGTGAAACGCCTCGCCGGTTCTGCGTTGGCGGGAGTTCCACTCAATGTCCGGGCAAGTGGTAATCCTGCGAGGGCTGCTGCAGACGATGTCATCATGTTTCGACGAGTCAGTTGGTTCATGGCGGCGTGCAGACAAAAGAGGGTGAGACGAAGACACTGTGCCCGATACAGGAGTATCCCGAATTGTTTCGGTTGTGGGTGCCGATTCAATTCAGAATGACCAGAATCTGCAGGGGAGTGATTTCTCCGGCACTCCATCAACCGGTTGTAGTGAAACACACGCAGGCAGAATATGACTCGGCACCATGATCGACCTGCCCCGGTATGGCAGGAAACGAGTGGTTTGCCAGGACTAAAGTTGAGGATTCGCCGGTAGCTGGAGTCGCCAGACTTCAGGGAACGACCGAGCATTCCGAATTCTGGCGAATCCGGCTACCCTCAACTTAAGCTTTGCCAGACCACTAACTACTCTCGCCGACCTGAAGACACTTCAGTACCCGATCGTCTCGTACGAACAATCGGCCGTTGCTGATTGCCGGTAACCGATAGCCACGCGGCGTGAGTTCGAGGACCCGTGAGCGATGGTGTTCGCGATACTGTGACGAATCTGCAGCGATGCGCAACACTTCACCGCCGAACGTCAGGAAGATCAACTCCTGATTGACTCCAATCATGGTCCCATAGTCAAAGCCGCTCTTCTTCCACAGGACTTTTTGCTCCGACGGGTCAATGCACTTGATGCTGGCGCTGGCAGGACCGGTATCCTGCCGTCCGTCCACGGCAAACAGCAAATCGCCCTGCCTGATCGGAGTTGCATACTGTGTCGCTAATAGTTTTTCACCTGACATGGTCGGTTCCGTGGCGTCATCGCCGATCTTCGCCCAGGCACTCCCCACACGGTAGCTGGATGACACAAACAGATGGTCACCCACAACGACCGGATTCGCTCCGTTGACGGTCGGGCCACGCATTCCGAACGGAAAGCGAAAATGAACATCCCCGCTGGCCGGATCCAGAGACACCACGTTAAACCGAGTGACAAAGAGTGCATGGGAAATCCCGTTCACGTCGGCGACAACAGGCGATGAATAGCTTGCGGCGTCAGCAAAGCTTTTCCAGACGGTCTTTCCGTCGGTTGCCGAAAATGCCACAACGGCCGCATTGTTTCGTCCGCCGACGTTCACGATCAGCATGTCGTCGTGCAGGACAGGCGTGCTGCCTGCGCCAAAATAGCTGTCCGGAGAGGGAAAGTCTTTCGCTGTATCTCGATTCCACACTTCCTTTCCATCGGTCGAATCCAGACAGCGCAGCACGCCTTCCACTCCAAAGACAAACACACGATCAGCAGTCACCATCGGGACACAACGTGGCCCGGCATCGCTGGAGAATCCCCCTCGATACGAACAGGGAAACTCCTTCTTCCAGATGGATTTTCCGTTCACGGCATTGAGCGCTTCAACGATTTCAGAACGGCCGACACGATGAAAGGCGTAGACGACATCATTTTTAACAGCGACGCCTGCGAACCCCTGGCCGACAGCCGTCTGCCAGATTTCGACCGGTCCGGAATTCGGCCACTCCTTCAGGAGCGTTTCATTGACCGCGATGCCGTCACGTTGTGCCCCCAGAATCTGCGGCCAGTCGCCGGCGTGTGACGTGTGTGTGGAGACGAGAAAAAGTGCACTCAGCGTGAGGCAAACTGTTGAGCGAAACAACATCCGGCTTTTCCCGTTGAAAGTGAAGTGAGAACAACAGTGTCGATGATCAGGTTCAACTTTCAAAGTCATCGCCCGGAAAACGATCCAGGCGAACCCTGACAAAGTCATGGGCGCCTCCTGTCCGCCCAGCAACTGCCTTTCGTGAGCGGCGTGCAAAGGACGCTATACCTTTTTCGCTCCTGGCCACCCGGCTTCGATGACAAACGAACCAGCAGTGAAAATCGGAGCACCGGGTCTGTCAACGAACGGCGTCGCGCGGAAATGTGTGACCCAGTTCCGGGGTGTCAGTTCACACGATACGTAACCGCGATTTGAATTGTACCACCGAACGAAGTCGTTATTGGCGGCCGCACGTTCAAATTCCGGGATCCGGTTGCCGCCGTTGCCTCCGGAAGTCATCGCCGTTCCGACCAGTTCTGTCGCCACAATCGGTGACCGGGCGTCTGTGAAGTCGAGACGCAGATCGTTGACCCAATTCACATGAATGTCACCCGTCAATACGACAGGATTCAATCCGCTCCGCGTGTGAAAGAAGTTCAGCAATCGGCGCCGACTGATTTCATACCCCGGCCATTGATCCATACTGTACTTGTGACTGTCGCCTTCGCCCCGGTCGACAGGTGCCATCATCACCTGCTGAGCCAGCACGTTCCACACAGAAGTCGACTTGAGCAGACTTCCCATCAGCCAGCTCTCCTGCCGGCTGCCCAGCATGGTGGCGCGCTGATCGAAGACCTTGCCTTCCATCGGTTTTTCACCATCGCCATTGGGCTGGTCGGTGCGGTATTGGCGAGTGTCGAGGACGTGAAAGTTGGCCAGTCGCCCAAACTGACAGCCTCGATAAAGCGTCATGTGGGGTCCCTGCGGAAATGCACTGCGACGCAGGGGCATGAATTCGTAATAAGCCTGATAGGCGTTCATGCGACGGGCGAGGAATTCTTCGGGTGACACCCCGTCGTCCTGCGACACCAGACTGGCATAGTTGTTGTCAAATTCATGGTCGTCCCAGGTGACCAGCCAGGGGAAGCGACGATGTGTCTCCTGCAGCGTCTGGTCCAGGCGATACTGCGAATATCGCAACCGGTAGTCGGACAGGCTCTCAATCTCTCCGCCAAGGTGCTTTCGGGGCTTCTTATCCTGACCACCGTACTCGTAAATGTAGTCGCCCAGATGAATCACCAGATCAAGGTCTTCCTCCTGCATGTGAGGATACCCGTTGAAGTACCCGTGCTCGTAGTGCTGACACGAGGTGTAAGCAAATCTCATGCGGTCCGGCATGGTGTCAGGAGCCGGGGCCGTGCGCGTCCGTCCCACAGGACTTGTCTCGCCACCGACGTGGAATCGATAGAAGTACCAGCGATCAGGTTCCAGCCCGTCCACTTCCACATGCACGGAATGCCCCAGCTGACCTGCCGCCACCGCGACACCTTTGCGGACCACGTCGCTGAAGTCCTCGCGGCCGGCCACTTCCCAGCTCACCAGCACCGATTCATTCGGCATGCCGCCACCATTGAGTGGGTCGGGAGCCAGTCGGGTCCACAGGACAACACCATTCGGAGCCGGATCGCCGGACGCCACACCCAGACCAAACGGACTGGTTTTAAATCCCGCGAAGTTGATCGCTGAGGCTTCCGATCGCAGCGCAGCCGTAGGAATTGAGGAGACCGCAGCGAGGTACTGCAGGAACGAACGTCGATCAACTCCGTAACGACGAGTCACAACGTGCGGGTGTTTTCTCATAACGAACTCATTCAAAGGGAGCGTCCATGCAGTGATCGTAAAGAAGAGTGGCTCAGTTCTCGCACATGCATCCACGCACTGCTGTGATGGCAAGCTCCATCATGCTCACAAAAGATGGTGACTTTCGTGAGCAACAGCTTCTCTGATCGGCTGTGCCTCAGCAACCGGGTCGAGTGACTCATTTTTCGGAGCTGGTGATGTAACTCAGGATTTCCATCACTTCGTCATCAGTGAACTTGTCCAGCAACCCTTTGGGCATCATTGAAGTGGTGGTCGGAATGACCTCGTCGATGTCCTTCTTCAGGATGACGGTCGGCTGCGGGATCTCGGGGTTTACAACAATGGAGATGGACGTTTTGTCTTCTGCAACGACGATTCCGGATGTGGTTTTGCCTTTCACATCAATCACGACTTTCACAACGTATTTCGGATCGACTCGGTAACTCGGTTCCAGGATCTCCCGCAGGATACCGTGATGATCAGTTTTCAGGCGCTGCAGGACGTCGGTTAATTCCGGCCCGACGGCTCCGCCTTCCCTATCCATCTTGTGGCAACCCAGACAGGTGGCTTCTTTGAAGAGCCGCGCGCCGATGGATGGGCTGCGAGCACGCAGTGCCTTCGTCAATTCGTCCCGGGGAAAGTCGGCCATCGTCCAGATTTGGACCGTAGAGCGGTTGTTCCCCAAAGGATCCTCCGGTGGAATGGGATGGCGCTGCCACTCATCCAGATCCGCTACCACGACCATGACCCCGTACATCCGCATCCAGTGTCGAGGAAACGTGCAAACGTAGGGGTATTCACCAGGTTCTGTCGGCGCGGTCAGGGTCAGAGACTCCCTTGTCCCTGCATTGACCATCTTCGTCGAGTACAACACGTCGGGACTCTTCGGGACGTACATTTTTCCATCGAGCCCCGGTGTGGCTCCCAGCTCCGCTCCTTCCAGTGCGACTTTCCTGAGCTGGCCAGGAGCTGTAATCACCAGGTTGTGGGGCATCAGGTCATTGTTCTCAAGAATCACCTGAACAGGACGCCCGGCTTCGACGGCAAAGAAAGACCTGTCGTAGCGCATTTCTTCTTTGACCGTACCAAGCCGCACGACACGGACGCTGATTTCGCGCAGCCTGTCGCGATAACTCGCGGAATCGGCAGCTGACAATTTGCTCAGCAGCTCATCGGCCAGCTGCAGGGCGTCGAGGGACGCATCGGTCGTTCGCTGTGCAGCCGGCAACTGCTCAGCGTGCCTGACGAGCACGTCCACGAGCCGTTTTGATGTCTCGCTGTCGCGGACGTCGACCGGGATTTTCAACAGACTCCGGACAGCGACCGTGCGGAATTCTTCGAACGGCACAAAGGACGCAATTCGTCGAAAGGTCTCCCCTGAATCGGCGGCAATCATTGGCAGTATTTCAATGGCACGCGTGCGGACCGTCCGGGGCTGCGTCGATTCCAGCAGGCTGACGACCACATTCCGCAGTTCGTCACGGACCGGCCCCGCAGGAACCAAAGTGACGGCGGCCAGCCACGCCAGCCGCGATTCTGCATCCACTTGAGCCTGCTGCCACGCATCGTCCGCATGCCCGGTCATGATCAGCCCCGCGTGGGCCGTGGCACGCAGCAGACTGTTGTCTGAGACAACCGCATTTCGGAATTCTTCCACGCGCGCGGCCAGCACGGCCGCCGGTTGGCTCAACAACATTGCAGAGATCTCACGTCCGACGCGGCGTTCATCACCGTCGTTGTCGTTCAACGATCCTAACGCCGCAAACAACTCGGCAGAAATGTCGGTTCCATGCAGTACAGCCAGAGCGGCAGCCGCGTCGTCTCGATTCCGGCGAGGCATTCCTGCGCGCAGGAGAATTGCCTTGAAGACTGGAACGTATTTCGGATCGTCCGTGGCCGTCTCGACGAGTAAAAGTCTGGCATTGTCCAGCCTTCTCAGCTGATAGTCGACGATGCGTTTACTCTTGTCCAGGAAGACTCTGGGGCGTTTGATCACCGTTTCGGAGCTTCCGTGGTGGTGCTGGTGATCCTCCGCCGCGAGACTTTGAACACAGGCCACCACGATGAACAACACGAACGGAAACATTACAACATTCAGACGGTATGATTTTTGAGTGGCCATGAAACGTGCGGGCTCTTCGTGAGCCCGCGGGAGACTCGGGATCGCCGGCTGATGACGATCAGCGTTGATCACTGACTTTCCAGGTGTCTCATCGTTTCATCAAGTGTGTACTGCAGGTACTCATCGACGTCGCTTTCCAGCACTTCCAGGGCAACTTCCACAGCTTCGTCGCCATCGAAAAAACTGCAGGCACGCACGGCCTCCAGACGGACTCGAGGATGATCGTCGCCGATTCGTTCGTGAATCAGTTTGAGTGCATCCGGAACATGGTCGCGCATGTCGCACAGAATTCTGGTTGCGGCTGCTCGACAGTGATAATCATCGGAGTTCAAAGCTGCATCCAACAGGTCGGCATCGATCACATTGTGCGACTGCAGCACCCAGTTTGCTTCCAGAATCCGGTGAGCATGGTCCTCGTCCTCTGCGTCGAGGCTGCCCACCCACTCCCTCACGGCAGCGA
>JBDOMX010000204.1:0-7591 GCA_039831615.1 Planctomycetaceae bacterium | reverse complement strand
CGTCTTGGCAAACTGGCACCCCATGATGGGCTGTTTTTTTGCCGGCATGTATCTGGCGTCCGGCCGAATCAAGCTCAGGCGCCGCCTCATCCTCGGACCAATGACACTGGCATTGGCAGGATATTCCATCGTGGCCCCCGTACTGGGACATGCTCCGATCTGCGCGACTGCAACGTCGGCAAGCCCCCTGATCGCTCAAACAACTCCGTATACCTGCTCGCCCGCGGCGGCCGCTTCCCTGTTGCGGCTTTACGGAATCGCGGCGACCGAGTCGGAAATGGCAAAACTGTGCCTGACTCGGCATGGGACACACTGGATGGGAGTTTATCGCGGTCTGAAATTAATGACGGAGGGAACTCCCTGGGAAGTGGTCGCTCAGCCGTTCAGTCGCAAGGCGGTGATGAGTCTGGGCGATTCCCCTGCGTTGCTGTCGGTTAACATCGATACCGATCGGATCAGGACGTGCGAAGATCATGGCTTTCGCGGAAGTTCCGGACATTCCGTGCTGGCTCTGGGGTCGCGAGATCATCGAGAGGTGATGGTGTTTGACCCTGCACCATCATATGGCATCGAACGCTGGGATCGTAAACTCCTGTCGTGGGTGTCGCACGGCGTGATCCTGCGCCTGAGACCTCGCAACGGCACCGAAGACGAGGGGCCGGTCAGGAACCGGATCACTGAGGCCACACGTCAATATGATCAGTTCGCCTGCATCGGATGGAATTCGCGAATATAAGCAGAATCGATCGACACCGCCTCAGAAACCGGCCGGCCGCCCATGCTTGCGAGGATCACTGGCTCCGCGAAGATTGCCGGCACGAGCAGAGACGGACTGATTGACACCGGACGTGGAGATCGTTTCCACGCGATGACCTTTTTGCCTCAGCGCCAGCTCAATCTCCTTCCGGATCCCTGACTCCAAACGGAGTACATTTGGATACCACTGGTGGTGAAACCTCTGCGCGGCCACAGCGCGATCCGGCATCATCGCAAACATCAGATGATTCAGTGTGACCTGCAATGTGGCTGAGATGATGCGCGGACCACCGGACGCTCCACTGGCAAAAATGGCACGACCATCGCGTACCGCAATTGTGGGTGACATACTTGACAATGGTTTTTTGCCTGGCTCGATCGCATTGGCCTCGCTCTGCAACAACCCGAAGGCGTTCGGTTCGCCCGGCCGCGCCGAAAAATCATCCATCTCATTGTTCAGCACAATCCCGTATTCCGGGACAACGACAAAACTGCCGTACTCCAGATTGATCGTTTCAGTACAGGCAACGGCGTTGCCCTTTGCGTCGATGATTGAAATATGACTTGTCCCTGAGTCATCGCCGTTGAAAAATCGGCCATAGGCATTTTGATTCGCGACGCGCGTGAGATCGATCTTCGCGGCCGTTCGGGCCGCATATTCCGGACTCAGCAGCTGCCTGACCGGCACGGCAACGAAGTCCGCATCGGCCAGGAATCTGGATCGATCTGCGAATGCGTGCTTCATTGCTTCGGCAACAACATGGATATAGTCGGCGCTGTTATGTCCCAAATCCTGAAGAACAGTGTCCGCACTGCGTTCCCAGTGTTCCAGCGTCTGCAATGTTTGAATCAAAGCGATTCCCCCGCTGGAAGGCGGAGGCATTGAAAAGATCAGATGACCGCGAAACCCGCCCTGAACCGGCTCACGGACTTTGGGCACGAAGGAGCGCAAATCGTCGGATGAAAGAATGCCGTCATGCCGTTTCACCTGACGGACAATCGCATCGGCAACTTCTCCGCGGTAGAAAGCGCGGCTGCCTTGGTCCGCAATGAGCCTCAACACGGTCGCCTGCGGTGAATGAAAGCGATCTCCTGATTGCCAGGGAACCCCGTTATTAAGGTAGTGTTGAACGAGTGGTAAGTATTTTTCCCTGTAGTCGCTGTATCGTTCGACAGTGTCCATGACGCGCCGCTGCAACAATCTGTCGTGCGCATCGATTTCGACTCCTTCAGTCGCCAGACGAATGGCCGGAGCCAGAAGCGATTTCAATGGAAGCGAACCATAGTGTGCGGCTGCGTAGCACAATCCTGCCACGCTGCCCGGAACTCCAACCGCTCGACCTCCTCGAACGCTGTCGGCTTCTCCACCAACCTCACCAGCGAACATGTTTCGACTGGCAGCAGCCGGCGCTGTTTCACGATAGTCCAGCGCCGTGGCCTTCTGAGCTTCCGCATCCCATATGACCATGAATCCGCCACCGCCAATCCCACAGCTGGCGGGGCGGACAACGGACAGCGCAAACGATGAAGCGATGGCAGCATCCACAACATTGCCTCCCTGCTTCAATATCGCTAACCCGGCTTCACTTGCTGCCGGGTGATCTGTGGCCACGACAGCGTTAGCGTACACATCCGCGGCCTGACCACTGGAGGGTGTGACGAGCAGCAGGAGCACGCCCAGAATCGCAGGAACGGCATGCTGAGTGGCTGACACCACAGCGAGCGACCTTCGAGGGCGCTGCCTGGCGCCGGCCGAATTGTCAGCGTCGCTACTCAATGGGCTCTACCCAGATATTGCGAAACCGCACGGGATTACTGTGATTCTGAAGATAGATGGGACCGTCGTCAGGACCTTCGTCCACGGGATGTGCGGTCGTGGCATGCCCCAGTTTCTGCTGATCATGGATCTTCACGCCGTTGTGCAGCACAGTGATCCATGCGTCTTTGATTTTTCTGCCGGCATCGTCGTACTTCGCCTCGTGAAACTCCGTGTCATAAGTCTGCCACGACAGAGGCGGAAAGCACATATTGATTTTCGGTGAAGCAATCTTATAAATCCCTCCGCATTCATGGTCGACTCCTTCCAGACCAAATGAATCCAGAATCTGGACTTCGTAACGGCCCTGATGGTAGCAGCCACTGTTAGATCGCCCCTGGCCCCGTGCGTGCGGCATGTAAGACAGCAGAAACTCCATGTGCAGTTTAAAACTGCCAAACTTCTGTTTGCTGGTGGCTCCCTGCTTCAGGAGCCTGTTTTCAAAGAGCTGATCTTCAACGAAATTGTCGGCGCTGGAACCATCGAACAGAACCACAGCACCCTCGGGAGGTTTCGCGCCAAGGGTTGGACTCTTTCTTGTGACTTTTTTGAGTTCCCCAAGTTCGCGATCATCTCCCGAATACACCGTGACTTTGCCGTCTTTGATTTCCCCACGGCCTTCGCCTGCATTTGCTTTTAGGAGACAGGTGCCGTCCGTGTTTGTTCCTGAACCTGGAATCTTTGTTTCATCAGCGCCGTTCCAACCGTCGCCGGGCAGACCGCCGAAGTATCCAACCGAACGAAACTTTCCGCCGCCATCTGCGATGACCTGCAGGCCAAATTTCACTGCATTCCCATCGACATCGATTGTCCCGACATACTCCCCCTGAGTAGCGAAGTCCGCATCTGCCTTGTCGACTTCCAGCGTCGCTGCACTTTTGTCCTGTGCGTGGCACGTCGTGATCAGCAGACAAAAGGAACTTGTTAGAATTGTTGTTCTCATTTGTTGACTCAATGGAATGGTCTGAAGTTTTGCAACCAGCACAAATCTAATTTTCTGTCACAGTCAGCCGCGGGACTGCCGCAACATTTCCTGGCTGCGCCGCAGGGAATCGGATCAACTGACGGCACGGCGGCGGTCTCCACCTGACGCTCAGCCCACAAAGACGGGCGCCCGGAATGTTGGCCGCTGCAGACCATCATGAATAACCAAACGGTCTAAGTCCAACGAACGGGGGAGTGGATGCGCCATGAATGGACGTGTCCGTGGTACGTCAAAGCCGTGGTGGCATCAGGAAACGGACGTGCAGACTCACCGGAAGACGCTCCTGTTGCTGCAGTCAACGCCACTTGAGCGGTAGTGCTGCAGCGGCTTTGTTCACATCGGCACGGTAATCATGACCAAGCAGCGAGGCCACAGTGGCAGCAATCTGCGACTGTGTGAATTTGCCTGCGACATCGGTGGTGGAGTCGACAGTTGGACTCAGCACGGCAGCCCAGATTCGGTCGCAGCCTGCGACGTCGTCGCCATGACTTCGCCAGCTGATGCGGTCATCGCCTCGTCCATGGTCGGTCGTGACGACGAGCGCGGTGCGGTCTCGATATTCAGGTATCGACTGCGCGGCCTCCCACAACCGCCGAATGTAATCGTCATTCCGCGCGGCGGAATCGAGATACAGATCGTAGCGAGCCGAGTGAGCCCAGTCATCGGTTTCTCCCAGTGACACATACAGCACGTTTGGTTTTTTTGAACGCAGGTAGTGATCGGCTCCGGCGAATGTGAAGATGTCATAGCGGACACCGGCCCAGTAGCGAGGAATCTCTCCAGCCAGCTCGTCCAGGCGCCGGATTTCCAGGGAGTCGGGGAAGAGTTCGCGAAGTGGCGCCCAGCCAGCGTTGACCGGGATGCCGCTCCGTGTCGTATTAATGATCCACGGAAAAACGTCCCAGCTGCCAAACACCGCCACCTTGCCCCGATACTCTTCTCGTGAGTGAAGCCACTCCAGCACAGTGACATTTGGATTGTCCGTTTTGGCATTGGAGTCGATACGAGGATCCGGAAACCCACACAGAATTTCACTGTAGCCTGGGTACGAAAAGTTCATCCCATTGGTAACGTAGATGTGCGATTCGGCTTCCTGGTCTCCGAACACAACTCCGTGCTTCGCGACCACATTCCAGAAAAACGGCATCAGGCGAACGCGCCGTCCTTCTGCAGTCTCAGCAGCGAAGCGGCGATTGAGCTCAGCCGATTCCTTCGTGCCGTTGTCTTCATCACCCAGCATGGTCTCATCCAGACCGCCGAACAGCTCCTGCCAGCGCAGGCCGTCCATGGTGACCAGAATGACATTCTCAACCGGGTCACCGGCAACACACGAAATGGCAGGCAGCTGAATGAGCCCGAAGCAGGCACTCACACACCACAACAAGCGAAAACCGGGCAACTTACCGTCCTTATCAAGTGGTCATTCATCCGTCGGCGTGGCGGCCCTGATTTGTTCACGGCCTTACGAACCGGATTTTTCATTTCCTGCCATAAGGCGAGGGCTGCACTGAGATTGTGAATACAGAACACAAAAAACTGAATTGAAACTCATCCCGAATCTCAGTATTGTGCCGAGCTTCCATGGAACACACGGATGTTGTCCGTGGTCGGTCGCAGCAGACGATTGCGGCAAGTGCCTGCCAGAAAAGAGTTTAGGACATGAGTACTCTCAAAAAAAATAAACGGATCAAGCGCGCAAAACAGCTTGCGCTGTACGGTGATCTGAAGCCAGGCCGAGGAAATAAGCTCTGTCAGCGCGGGAAACCGAAGTATCTGGGTGGAAACGGCCGCAAAACCACGGGAATCACCGGTCGAAAATTCAAACGCAACCTGCAGAAGATCCGGGTCATCGAAGATGGCCAGGTGGTCCGCCGCCGGATACCGGTGAGTCTGATTCGAGCGGGGCAGATCGAAAAGCCGCTGGTAAAAGATCCATTTGCGCTGCCGAAGGACTAGAGCAGTCTTCCGGCACTCGAAACGCCGGCGGACTCAGAATCCTGAATGGGATACGGTCAGCAGTTCCTTCGTGGCAATATTTTGCGACGTCGGATTAGTCGGTTCACGTACGCAAAGAACTGCCCGTACCTACAGATCAACCAAATCGTTGCGGCCAAAGCTGCTCGCGGCGACGTAGATGAGCCGGAACTCGTGAATGTTGTGGTTGCCCACCAGGAAGTCCGGGTATCTCCCAACAACGTGCTGACGCAGCCGAAAACGCAGAATCATCATCGACGACGCGGCGCAAGGGACAACGTGACAGCTGTGTCACGCCCACACGACTGATTAAGGCCGGTCCGTTTCCTCCGGCCGCTGCGATGAATTCGCTTCAGTCTTCCCGGCTGGCTTCCAGAACCGAGAGAAACGCCTTCTGCGGAATCTCTACAGCACCAAACTGCTTCATCCGCTTCTTGCCTTCCTTCTGTTTCTGAAGCAGCTTGCGTTTTCTGGAAATATCACCGCCATAACATTTTGCGGTGACATTCTTGCGGTATGCCGAAATCGTTTCGCGGGCCAGTACTCGTGTGCCAATCGCCGCCTGGATGGCAATTTCAAACTGGTGGCGAGTGATCTCCTTCTTGAGGCGTTTGACCAGCCCTCGACCACGGCGGTCAGCGGTCGACCGATGGACGATCGATGACAGAGCATCGACCCGATTGCCTTTTACGAGGATGTCCATCTTCACAAGATCCGCCGCCAGAAATCCGGTCACCTCGTAATCCATCGTGCCATAGCCACGCGTGACACTCTTAAGCTTGTCATACATGTCGTAGACGATCTCACTCAGCGGCAGCTCATAGACGAGTTGCGCGCGTTGAGGACCCAGGTACTCCGTGTTCCGGTGAATGCCGCGACGGTCCTGGCACAGCTGCATCAAGGTGCCCACATTTTCTGACGGCACGATGAAACTCACCTTTGCGATCGGTTCCCGAAATTCTTCAATGACTCCGGCATCGGGAACGTCCTGAGGATTATCGATGATGACCGTCTCACCCGTTCGCAGCAGCAGCTCATAGGTCACGTTGGGCGCGGTCTGGATGAGGTCCATATCCTGTTCGCGTTCCAGACGCTGCTGAATGATCTCCATGTGCAGGAGGCCGAGGAACCCGCAGCGAAACCCGAACCCAAGGGCATCACTGGTTTCCGGCGTAAAAGAGAAGCTGGAATCATTCAGGCCGAGCTTCTGCAGTTGATCGCGGAGGTTTTCGAAGTCAGTGGCATCAATCGGATACATGCCACAGAAGACCATCTGTTTGGGTTTTTGGTATCCGGGCAGCGGTTCCTCCGCCCGGTTGCCTGACTGGGTCACCGTGTCGCCCACGGTGATGCGGCTCAGGTCTTTGACGCCTGTCAGCAGATAACCAACCTGTCCGGGGCCCAGTTCATGGCAGGGCGTGAGATCGGGACGAAACTGTCCGATTTCGATCACTTCGCTCGGCAGGCTCTCCCGCATGAAACGAATATTGTCTCCCTTTTTAACGCTCCCATCGACCACGCGCACATAAGTGATCACACCGCGGTACTTGTCGTACTTGGAATCAAAGACCAAAGCCTTCAATGGTGCATCACGGTCACCAGTGGGCGCCGGAATACGCTTGATGATGGCGTCAAAGACATCTTCAATATTGATTCCTGCTTTGGCGCTGACCTTAAGCGCCTCGGACGCATCGAGCCCCAGGACCGTTTCGATTTCTTCCAGAATTTCGTCGACGCGCGTCACCGGCAGGTCAATTTTGTTAATGACGGGGACGATTTCCAGATCCGCATTGATCGCCGCATAGGCGTTCGCCACTGTCTGGGCCTGCACTCCCTGAAATGCGTCGACCAGCAGCAACGCCCCTTCACATGCCGTCAGGCTGCGACTGACTTCATAGTGAAAGTCGACGTGGCCAGGCGTATCGATCAGGTTCATTCGTAGACGTCACCTTCGAACGTGTAATTGATGGTGACGGAACGAGCTTTCACGGTGATGCCGCGGTCACGTTCAATTTCCAGGTCGTCCAGAATCTGTTCACGAAACTGACGCTCAGTGATCG
>JBDOMX010001071.1:0-7593 GCA_039831615.1 Planctomycetaceae bacterium | reverse complement strand
CGCTGATTCCAACGGACTGGATGAGAATTTTTTGTTTCGTGAAGCCTGGCGCTATCGGAACTGGGTGGTCGATGCTGTCAATGCCGACGTGCCGTTCGATCGTTTTCTGTTGGAGCAGATTGCGGGGGATTTGCTGCCGTACAAGAGTATCGAAGAGCGCGACCGACTTCGAATCGCCACAGGATTCCTTGTGGTTGGCCCCAAAGTTCTGCTGGGTGTGCCACCTGCGCGTCAGAAGATGGAAATCGCCGACGAACACATCGACACGATCGGTCGAGCGGTGTTGGGACAGACGCTGGGATGTGCCCGCTGCCACGACCACAAGTTCGATCCGATTCCAACGGCCGACTATTACGCATTGGCGGGCATCTTCACGTCGACTCAGGTGATGGAAACTCGCTTCATGCTGGGCCAGCAGAGGTTGATGGAACGCCTTGTCGGTTTGCATGAGGACGGGCACGAGAAAGAAGACGCCTATGAAAAATACTGGAGGGAACGCCCGGCGATCGCAGAGCGGCGAAAGAAAGCGCAGTCGGCCCTCGAAGCCCTGGAAAAAGGAAACCGCGCAGCGTTTGAGGAACTGTTGCAGTCTGATGCTGCCGCGATCGCCGCTGCTGCGAAATCCGCAGACGCCACCCGAGAACAGCGAATCGCCGACCAGCGAGCTCACGTGGCCGGATTGCAGAAAACTGTCGATACGACTGCCCCCATTCCTCCGCGGGCCATGATTGCGACGGATGCCGACAGCCCTGCCGATGAGCGGATCCGTCTTGCCGGAAGTTTTGATTCGCCTGGTGAAGTGGTTGCGCGTGGGTTCCTCAAGGTTGTTTCAGACGGCGTCGTCAAGGTTCCTGACGGTCAAAGCGGCCGACAGCAACTGGCGGCATGGCTGACGGATGTTGAGCATGGAGCCGGCCGTCTGACCGCGCGCGTGATGGCCAATCGGGTCTGGCATCACCTCATCGGTCAGGGAATCGTGCGGACTGTCGACAACTTTGGTCGCACGGGTGATCTGCCCAGCCATCCGCAATTGCTCGATCATCTCGCCGGGCGGCTCATCGAACACAATTGGTCCATCAAGGCACTGATTCGTGGCGTCGTGCTCAGTCGAACCAACGCGATGAGCAGTCGGCATGACGATATCAGCTGGAAGATTGATCCGGAGAATCGCCTGTTATGGCGATGCAACCGGCGGCGACTGGACCCGGAAACGTTGCGTGACACGATGTTGCAGGCAGCCGACCAACTGGATCTCACGCCGCTGGATTCGACCGTGTCATACCTGACGGACCAGGCCACGGGCGTCGGGAATGCAGTCCGTCGAAAGACCGACTATCTCAATCGCAGCATTTACCTGCCCGTCATTCGAAACGATCTGCCGGAGTTGTTCGACGTCTTTGATTTCGCGGATCCGCAGATGACCACCGGACGCCGGCCGGATACGACCATGGCCACGCAGGCATTGTTTGTGTTGAATGACAGCATGGTGATGGACACCGCCAGCATGACAGCAAAACGTGCCATGTCGGAAATGCAGGACCCGCAGCAACGCGTTCGTCGCATGTTTGAACTCATCCTGAACGATGTCCCTACAGCTGATGAGCAGCAGCTGATTGGGCAGTTCGTGAATGATGCCATCGCCGGAAGTCATGACGACGACTCGGAACTCAAAGCGTGGGCCCTGGTTTGTCATTCACTGTACGCGTCCAGCCGTTTTCAGATTCTGGAGTAGCACATGGGCTGCCATTCGTTTCAGCCGACAACGACTCGCCGGGAAATGCTGCGATCCAGTGCCTGCGGCTTTGGTGGACTGGCTCTGGCGGCACTGGCCAGCCAGCAGGCTCATGCAGAGCGATCTTCGGCCGCGCCCTTGCAGGCCATGTCCCCCCATTTTGTGCCGCCGGCGAAGCGCATCATTTTTCTGTTCATGTGGGGCGGACCCAGTCACGTCGATTTGTTTGATCCCAAGCCTCGTCTGGCGCACCCAAAGAGCGGTGAGAATCTGCTGGCGTCACCATTTCGTTTTCGCCAGCACGGAGACGGTGGCGTCTGGATGAGTGAACTGCTGCCTCACCTGTCGCAACACGCCGACAAGCTGTGTGTGATTCGATCCATGCATACGAACGGTCCGGCTCACGGAGAAGCCCTCCTGTGGCTGCATACGGGCCAGGCGAATCTCGTGCGTCCCAGTGTCGGAGCGTGGGTGAGTTACGGACTGGGGACAGAAAGTGAAACTCTGCCGGGATACATTACGATTTCTCCTCCGCGGGGACATGGTGGGGTGCAAAACTACGGAAGCGCCTTTCTGCCGGCGATTCACCAGGGAACTGCGATTGGCTCGGCTGAGTTGCCGGTGAAGGATGCACGGGTGGTGAATCTCAGCAACGATCGACTGACGCCGGAGGTGCAGCAAAAGCAGCTGCAGCTGATCCAGTCGCTCAATCGGCGACATCTGGAGCAGTCAGGAGCTGACCGGCGGATTGAGGGATTGATTTCCAGCTACGAACTGGCGTACCGCATGCAGTCCACCATGCCGCATGTGATGGATCTTGCAAAGGAATCGCCGTCGACGCTGGAGCAGTATGGGATCGGCAGCGAAGCGACGGACAATTTTGGTCGACAGTGTCTGCTGGCGCGCCGATTTGCAGAGGCCGGGTCAAGGTACATTCAGGTTTCCACGAACTACACCTGGGATCACCATACTGAGGTTGTCAAAGGGCACATCGGAGAGTGCGGCAAGGTCGACAAACCGATTGCCGGGCTGCTGCAGGACCTGGATCAGCGTGGATTACTGGAGGACACGCTGGTTTTGTGGGGCGGAGAATTTGGTCGCACACCCGCCCCCGAGAATGTGCATGGGCGAGGCCACCATCCGGCGGCATTCACGATGTGGATGGCCGGAGGCGGAGTCAAAGGAGGACTCACGCACGGAGCCACAGACGAGCTGGGTGGCAAGCCTGTAGAAAACCCGGTCCACATGCACGACTTGCACGCCACGTTACTGCATGCCGTGGGGCTGAATCACGAACGACTGACGTATCGGCACGCGGGACGCGAATTTCGACTCACCGATGTCGTGGGAAACGTTATCGAGGAAATCTTCGCGTAATATCGCGTAATGGCCAGGCGTCGGTGAAGTCCTGAATCGACGTATTGCTTCTTTCTTCCCGAACGAACCGACTCTTCCAGTCGACTCCCTACTGAACGTTGACAATCTCGCCGCCAGCCATCGTTGACAGCGACCGGTAGGTCAGGGCATCAACGTACTCATTCAGGAACCGCACCGAACCGTCGCCAATCAGGAACAATCCACCGCCGACATGAGCACTGCGGAAGTTGCTGGCTGTATCCGCACCACCGTTCAGACTGGATCGACAATCGACGAGACTCTCGAGATCCGGCGCATCCGGGTCGACATCGAAATAGGTGGCGGTCACCGGATTCTTGTTCAGCCGTTCGACGGTGGAGGCAAGGAGCCCGGAAGAATACAGTTTATCCTCCGCGTCCAGTCTGTTGGCTGGTTCGCCGATCATCCAGGCGACATTGGCTTCCGAATTATTGGTGCTGAGCGGATCCGTACATCCCAAACCAGCACAAAGCAGGTTCAATGGGCCGCCGGCCCCTTCCCCCATGGCAAACGTATTCGATGAACCATCAACCAGGTCGCGAAACTGAGTGGACTGATTGAAGTTAAACATGCCGCGTTCGGACGACGGGATTTCTCCGAACGTTGGTGCGTCATCATACAGTGCTGCCAACGTCTGCTGCGTACTTCCTTCGACGCCGATCGCGTCATTGGATCCTTTTGAAAACACGTAATGTGTCAGTCCGACGGTCCGCCCGCGGACGTTGCCCGGATTCGATATGGGGACCGATGGACAGATGAATAAAGGCAGGGCCTGATTCTCAAGGCCTGGGGGTTGACTTTGCCATGGCAGCTCGAAGACATAGCGATCGTAGATATTCTTCTGCTCAATAAACGGCAGGATCGCGGTGAAAGGCGTGGCCATAAATCGCGGATACTCCTCGACCAGTTCGTTGACGCCAAGGATTCCCCCAACTGGAAACGTCAGGTAGACGTCATGATAGTTGTGCAGTGCGATGCCCAGATTGTGCAAATTGTTACGGCACTGAGTACGGCGAGCAGCTTCGCGAGCCTGTTGCACGGCCGGCAACAACAGTGACATCAGGATGGCAATAATGGCGATGACCACCAACAATTCGATCAATGTAAATCCATGTTTTCGGCGCCGTCGAGGAAGGGTTTCTCGCACTGGGAATTCCTTTGCACAGAAAACAGAAGTTGAAGTCGCGGAATAACGTCGCTGACTTCAACATTAACGGGGACCAGGTGTGGCCCCCGGGGGAGACAGGACCAAGTCTCATTGTTTGCTCGACGTTTGGAAACAGCAAGACCACTCCTGCAAGAATGTCGCTGGTGGTCCGTCACCCGGAGGCCTGATCTCCATCCAGCAGAGACGGGAAAGCCAGCATTTTTTCTGCTGTACCAAACGCAAACAAGCTGTCACCCGCCTCAATCGTCAGTTCTGCCGGCGGAGGAAAATAAGTTTCGCCGGACGGCTTGCAGACTCCCAGCAGAATAATTCCGGCTTCCCGCAATGGAGTTTCACTCAGTCGGCGATGCACCAATGGAGAACCAGGAGGCACCTGCACATCAGCGATTTCCCATTCGATGCCGTGTGTCTCCGCAACCTCCACAAAGTTTTCGATGCTGGGCGACAGCATCAGCCGTGCCATGCGAATCGCACCGGATGACAGAGGGTTGATGACGCGCGTCGCTCCGGCTCTCTGCATCTTCCTGGCTGCTGGCTCATCGCTGCCCCGGGCCACAATCTGCAGGTCGGGCGCCAGCAGGCGAGCGGACAGCACGACGTACAGGTTATCGGCATCCGTCGGCAGAACAGTGGTCAGTCCCCGCGCCCGCGCGACTCCTGCTTCCTCCAGAATCTGGTCCTGCGTGGCGTCACCATGCACGTACAGCCAGCCGTTGGCCCTCATTTCATCGGTCATCAGGTCCGGGTTTTCATCCACAATCACAAACCGCTGCTGCCGGCGATGCAGGTAGTCACAAAGGGTTGCTCCCATCCTTCCGTAACCGCAAATGATAAAGTGGTCGGATAGTTGATCAGTGTTCGCCTTCATACGCCGTTGCTCCAGAAAAGTCCGCAGATCTCCGCTCACCAGTATCTGCCCAAACCAGTACGCACTGAAAGTAAACACCCCGATCCCACCAGCCAGATAGACGACAATAAAGATTTTGGTCGCGGTCGTCAGCGGATCTGGTTCCTGGGATCCGACGGTCGTCAGCAGCACGACGGCCTGGTAGAAGCAATCCAGCAGCGGCTGACCCGTGAGTATCTTCAGCCCGAATGCTCCTGTCAGCAACATCGTGAGTAATAGCAGCGGAATTTGTATCAGGCGTCTCATATCAGCCAGACGGAATGATCAGAGAGGGGCGAACCTGCGCGCCACGGTCGGCGAATCGTAGTGGAACAACCCGGCCGGGCGAATCCAGTTGCTTGACGTGGGCCCGGATCCGGCGTCATCATGGCCTGCGCGACTCTGATCAGTGTTCTGTGCAGACGCCGTTCCTTCACGCAAACCCGACAAAGTGACCAGAATGAATCCCGAACTGCATCTTCATCCCTGCCTCGGGCATCACGTGCTGACAGTGATCGCAGGGTTACTCGTGTCCAGTTTCAGCCTCGGTACGTACGCTGATGATCGTCTGGTATTCAAGTCGCCACATTCCGACGAGAACACGAAGCATGTCGTTCTCATTGCCGGTGATGAAGAGTATCGGACCGAAGAATCCATGCCGATGCTGGCTAAGATTCTGAGTCAACGACATCAGTTTAACTGCACAGTGCTGTTCTCCTTCGGCCCTGACGATGCGGACTACATCGACCCCAACAATCAACAAGGCCTGCGATCTGTGGAATCGCTCGATTCAGCAGATCTGATGATTATTGGGACGCGTTTTCGCAGACCTTCCGCCGAACAGGCTCAACACATTACCGACTATCTAAATGCCCGGAAGCCCGTGATTGGAATTCGGACTGCGACGCATGCTTTCCGGGGCGAAGGCCAGTTTCAACGCATTACTTACGACAGTTTCGGTCGCGAAGTGCTTGGCGAAGAATGGGTCAGTCACCATGGACGGCACAAACACGAAGGCGCTCGCGGGATCATTCAATCAGAGCACGCCCAGCATCCGATTCTCAACAGTGTCGAAGACGTCTTCGCCCCCAGTGATGTGTATGGTGTGATTCATCTGACCGACGACGACCAGATTCTGCTCAGAGGTGCCGTGACTGAGACGCTCGACCCTGACTCAGCCGTTCTGACAGACGATCCCCGCAATAATCCGATGCACCCGTTCGCATGGCTGCATGCTTTCAAGACCCCGGATGGCAGCGGCGCCGGTCAGTCATTCTGCACGACGGGAGGGGCGTCGATTGATTTCCTCAGTGAGGATCTGCGACGCATGATTGTCAACGCAGCCTGTCATCTGACGGGGCAACCGGTCCCGGCAAAGGCGGACGTGCGGTTCGTGGACCCCTTTTATCCAAGCTTTTACGGATTCATCAGCGACAAGGGCTATTGGAAGAACGCGCACCTAAAACCAGCCGACTATGCACTTGGTAAGTCACCTCACATGCCTGATCCTCCCAAGTCGCCGGATTGGCCGTTCCGCCCAACGCCGAATTCGAATTGAGTGACTGCTCCGATCGAAGACCAAAGTTGACATCCGCTATGGCTTCCGTCAGTCTCAAACTTCCGGTGATTCAGAACTGGAGCTGCCATAACTGTGGTGGTTGTTGTCGGGAACACCTGATTGAAATCACGGAAGACGAGAAGAATCGTATTGAAAAACAGGGTTGGACTGAGCAGGACGGCATTCCCGGAGATCGCTCGGTGATCCGGAAGATGGGATCGAAGCGTTATCGGCTGGCACACAAAGACGACGGGTCCTGTGTGTTTTTGAATGAACAGGGCCTGTGCCGCATTCACGCGAAATTCGGAGAACCCGAAAAGCCACTGGCGTGCCAGATTTATCCCTATGCGTTTCATCCCCGCGGCCACCGTATTACAGCGAGCCTGCGCTTCAGTTGTCCTTCGGTGGTTCAGAATGTCGGGACCTCTCTCGAAGAACAGCGTTCCGGGCTGGAACAGCTCTGTGAGCAGGTTGTCGCTGGTCGGCAGACGACGATGGAGCCACCTGCGATTCACGGATCAGAAAAACTGTCCTGGACCGACGTGAACCGGTTTCTCGAGGCCCTTGATACATCCATGCAGGACGATTCCGTGAATTTTGCGGTGCGGCTGCTGCGAACCATGGAATGGATGAACCTGGTCGAGCGATCGCAGTTCGAAACCGTGCAGGGCACTCGCCTGCAGGAATACCTGCAACTGTTGCTGGATGCATCATGTACGGCTCAACCGGACAACGATCTTCCGGTGTTGCGACCGTCACGAATGGGCCGGATGATGTTTCGGCAGCTGGTGGCCCAAATGGCTCGTCATGATACGGAGGCGCTTGCTCAAGGAGGTCTCGGCACTCGCCTTGGT
>JBDOMX010000407.1:0-7603 GCA_039831615.1 Planctomycetaceae bacterium | reverse complement strand
GTTTCAGCCGTCAATGGCCGGGTCCACCAGCGCCTGCGGTCTGATACATTTGTCGTCTTAAGTGGCCAAAACGCTTTTGACCGCTGGAGTCGGATGAGCAGCGGCATTCTGGTTTCGGATGGCGTCGCGACGAACCGACAAATGCTGCGGATTGCATATCTTCCAGCTGGGGAGCCCGCACGCTACAGCGCAGCGGTCGACCTGAGCCGCTGGGACGATCAGCTGCGAGTGTTCCTGCACGACGTCGAGGTCCATGAGGGGACGCGAGTCGAAGGGCGACTCGATGATCAGGTTCCCCGGCCGATCCGCGGTGGAATCGTCAGTGCATTCATCGTGAACGGACGCAATGAATGGCATGACATGGCTGAAGTGCATGAAGACGGCACATTCAGCATAAGTTCGCTGCCACGTGGCGAAGTCCTGCAACTGACGGCGTCGTGTCCAGATTGGGTTTCTTCGGATCCCGTGCCGGCTGAGCTGGAAGCGGTCGGTATGAAAGCAATGAAATCCCGGCTGCAACGGTCTCACGTGTATCCGCAGGTCATGCGTCTGGACGCCGACGTGATCTATCCCACGATGCGGATGGAAGCGGCAGCAACATGCCGGGTCAAAGTGTTTGAAACCGACGGAGACCCGATCAGGGGCGCTCGCGTGCGATTGATTCCGTACCAGGGATCTTTCGATGGTCGCTCAAACGTATTCGGCCACGGAGAGAGTACCAAACGTCGGTTGCGCGCAGGCGTGGCCGGGGCCTCGACGCAACGATGCGTCACACTTGGAATCGTACGAGACACCAGAACACGATTCATTGCGTTGACCGGAGACGACGGAATCGCAGAGATCAAGTCGCTTCCAGGCGGTCCCGGCAACAGCCCGGCAATGACGAGTTTCGTGGTGACGCATCCGGACTACTTCGCGGCGAAGACTGGTGGACTGGGTGACCAGGGCAGTTCTCGTGCTGCTCTGTACAGCGGGCAAACGGCCAATGTCACCGTACGGATGAAGAAGAAATGAGCCGTCAGCGCCGAAAACAGTCGGTGAGCCGTCTGCGTTGTCTGCGCCGACGCAGTTGGCGAATCATCTGGGCGCTGGGCGTACTCCTTCCGGGCGGCGTGGCCACTCCGGCTGTTGCTGGGATCGCCGCCACTCGTGACGCCATCCGCAGAAACCACCTTTCTCACCAGCCGTACTCTGCCCGATGGCCATCGGCCGTTGATGAACTGCCAACCCCGTCGGATACAATCGACCCCCGCACGAATCAGCCGTTTCCGTACGCCCCAAACCGGAACGACAGATTTCCAAATTTGCAAGGGCGGGTCGGTCCAGTTGCGATTGTAACACTCACTTAGTCATCGCTCGCCAGTCGCTGGGCAAACAGCCATTTCCAGACATCGGGATTCTCGTAAGCGTTTTCCCAGGCAGCAATATGCCCGGCTCCCTCGTAGCGGGTGAACCGAATGGTGTTGCTACCTGCTTTCTGCAGCAATTCGACGAGTCGCTCGGTTTCGAGGATGGGGACGGCGTGATCTTCTGTTCCGTGAAACGTCCATATGGGCACCTGCTTTGCGAGTTTCAGGCCTTCCGGATCAAATTCGTTATCGATTCCGGTTTTCTCCGGAGGATGATTCTTCGGGAGATGAAATGGATCGCCACCGCCGCAAATCGGTACAGCCGCTGCGAAGTAGTCAGGGTATTCCGAAAGGAAACTCCAGATGCCGTATCCCCCCATACTCAGGCCAGTCACGTAGCGTCGTTGTGAATCGATGTCAGATCGACCCGCGATCACTTCGTCCATTAAGGCCTTGAGTGCGTCGACTCGCCACCAGCTGTCTTTCGGACACTGAGGCGAAACAATCACGCAGTTCGCCAAAAGCTCAAACTCATCAGTCAGCTTCGGAGGCCCATGCACCTTCACCTTCGCAATGTTGTCACCGCATTCTCCGTAGCCATGCAGGAACAGCAGCACTGGCCATCCTTCAGCGGGCGGATCACCCGTCGGTACCTGCAGCAGATATCGAAGCTGTTGTCCGGCGACGGTTTCCTGCATTTCCCGAATGAACTCATACATCGGCTCCGCCGCCTCGGCTCGAGAACTGTTCGTTGAGAAGATGAGAGTGGCATGCAGGAGTGGGATAAGAACGCGGTTCATAAGCTGGGCTTTGATTTCAGGAGCAGGCGAAATGAACATGAATGTGCACAATACACCGCCTGATCTGCCAGGAATCAACTTCTGAACTGGCTGTAACCGGAAAACAGGCCCATTTCACGATGATCCCGCAGCACGCCAGGTGCAAAGCCGCAGCTTTTCTTTGCCACAGAGGACACAGAGATCACAGGGAACAGATTGGCCGGCACGACAACCATTCAGCTGCCGGAACAGGAGCGGAAACGCTTTTATGACTGCCGTTTCCGGAAGCCTGGAACTGTCTGACCACAAACTCCGTGTCCTCTGTGACTCAACAGCCGCTCTTCTTTTGCCACAGAGGAGCCAGACTTCACAGACAACGTGTCGGCGCCACCACCACGATTTTGCTGATGGAACTGATTCGCGACTCCAAACAGCCGAAGCACCCGACTTCGATGATAACCGGCATCCCATCTGGAAAAACGAACGGCGATCACCAATAATGTTTGGCTGCGGCTCGGCGTCTCTTCGCCAGGAAGACAGGCCGTTTTCTGTTTCGAACGTTCGACCGGGTAAAATACGACCGCCGACTCACACGAATGGATGCGAGTGATGCCAACATCCGAATCGTCGCCGATTGCGACTTTCGTCGACTTTATGGAAGGTCGGTTTTCCGCGCAAATCGCGTCGCACACGGTTCTGCAGCCCAGCGCCGGAGAGTTCGAGAATTTCCCTGACGGTCTGCATCCGAAGCTGGCCGGTGCGTTGGCCTCAAGTGGGCTTCGGCAGTTGTACTCGCACCAGAGTGAGGCCTTCGAATCGATTCGCAGGAATCAGGATACCGTTCTTGTTTCACGCACAGCCAGCGGCAAGACATTGTCGTTCCTGTTGCCGATCCTGCATGAATACCTGCAGGCTGACGCTCCGTTTGGCGTTGCCTTGCTGTATCCGACAAAAGCTCTGTCCCGTGATCAGGAAGGGACGCTGGGGAAGCTGCTCGAAGCCGCAGGTGCGGACCTGCGGCTGGGCACTTTTGACGGCGATACTCCGCGTGAAGAACGCACGCGGATTCAATCACAAGCTGACTTCATGATCACGAATCCCGATATGCTGCATTCCGGAATCCTGCCAAACCACAATCGTCGCTGGCGAACATTTCTGTCGCGACTTCGCTACATCGTCGTTGACGAAGTCCACACGTATCGGGGCGCCTTCGGTTCACACGTGGCCAACGTGATGCGACGACTCATCCGTGCGTGTGAGATCCACGGCAGTCGACCGACCTTCGTCTGTTCGTCGGCCACGATTGGCAATCCACGTGAACACGTCGAGGCATTGTTTCAACGTCCGTTTCACATGGTCGACCGTGATGGAGCTCCACGACCGCAGCGTGATCTGTATTTGATCAACCCGCCGGTTGTGGAAAGCCAGGGCCATGCACTTTATCGAAAGGGGCCTGGTTCCGTCAGTATTCCTCTGATTCGAAAAGCCACCAAACTGGGTGTCCGCACGATCTGCTTCTGCCGTTCCCGCCAGCAGGTGGAACGGCTGTGTCGTGCTGTCGTCGACGGACAGCAGGGGCTCCAGGGAAAAGTCAAACCGTATCGCGGCGGACTGCTTCCGAATGAACGACGGAAGCTGGAACGTGACCTTGCCACGGGACAGGTGACAACCATCATCAGCACGAATGCACTCGAACTGGGAATCGATATTGGCGACCTCGATTTGTGTATTCTGAGCGGACATCCCGGATCAATGGCCAGTTTCTGGCAACAGGCGGGACGCGTCGGTCGGCGGGGGTCCCGAGCTATCATCGTCTACGCGGCCCGCGATACACCAATCGATCAGTACTTCGTGAATCACCCTGAGTTTCTGCAGTCTGCTCCCATTGAACGCGCCTGGTTAAACGCCGACAACCCTTACATCCTGCTGCAGCATCTGCCGTGCGCGGCACATGAGCATCCGTTGCGTGAAGAAGAAGCCGCGTTTCCTGAACCCGCATACCCCGCCGCCCTCGAAGTCCTGAGGGAGGACGGCAGTCTCAGGGAGTATCACGGCAACTATCGATACGCTCTGCGCGACTATCCCGCAAAGGGCGTCAATCTGCGAGGGATGACTGATTACAACATCGAGATTTACTGTGGCACCGAAGTGATTGGCGAACTCGACCCCATTGGCGCTCGTGGCACGCTGTACAGGGATGCGATCTATCAGCACCTCGGTCGACGTTACATGTCCATGGAACTTGATCTGGAAAAGAAACTGTGCCGAGTTGATCCGGTCGATGTTGACTACTACACCGAATGCGTCTGGGAAAGCCGTGTTGCGATCACGGAATCGCTTGAGCAATACGACCTCAACGGAGCCAGACTGGATTTTGGGCACGTCAACGTCAACCGACAGCCGAAACTGTACAAAAAAATACGCGAACGGTCGCTCGAAAATATCGGGTACGGTCCGATCACGCTTGATCCGTTCATCTACGATACGGCGGGCTTCGCACTGCACCCGCCGGCGGAGTGGTGCCGTGAAATCGAGAAGGACGACAAACGCCACATCGGTGCTGCATTGCACGGCCTGAGTTATATTCTGAGGCAGACCGCTCCCGCTTTATGCCTGTGCGATAAACAGAACATTGAAACCGACGTGTCCCTTGTCGAACTGGAACCCGACGACTGGAAGAGCGCACTGTACCTGTATGACACTATCGAAGGAGGGGTGGGATACGCCGAGAAGATCTTTGAGATTCTGGCTGAGGCACTCGCGCTGTGTCAGACGATCATCGACGAATGTGGCTGCGCTGCCGGTTGCCCGTCATGCGTGACGGCTCTTCCACCGGGAGTTTCAGATGCTGAGCTCGAGCAACTGATGGTGGAATCGAATGCTGCAGTCGCCTGTACTTCGAGCCTCATTAGCGCATTGCTGACAGGTGAGATCACCCTGCCCGAAATCGTGCAGATCGAAATCGACGCACGTCCCGGCGTGACTCCACCTGAACCCGACCGGGAACACGAACTGCTTACAGCACGACTCGGTAACGCGAGTCGAATTTTGAGATCGAAGCGGGCACGTCTCCATTGATTACCGAATCGCTACGACACTGCAGCGGCGTCGGTCCGACCAGGCTGGCGCAGCTCCATGACATTGGAATTCGTTCATGGAACGATGTGATTGAACACGCATCAAAGATTCCGCAGGGCATCAGATCGAATCTGCTTTCCGAATCCCGGCGTGCGCTCACGGCACTCGATGCCAACGACATTGGCTACTTCGTCAGTCACTTGTGCCCTCAGGACAAGTGGCGAATTCTTGTCGAGTTCTTTGATCACACCTCGTACTTCGACATCGAAACCAGTGGGCTTGAACTGGACGCATCGATCACGGTCATCGTGTGCTGGCATCGGAGGCAACTTCACACGTTTGTCGAGCACGAGAATCTCGATGATTTCCTTGACCTCCTCGACGACGTCTCGCTGCTCGCCTCGTTCAATGGCGCGAGTTTCGATGTTCCCCGGGTTCTGGACGCATTTCACATCCCCGGACTTCCATGTCCTCATCTTGATCTGCGGTGGCCGTGTTACCATCTCGGTCTGACCGGCGGCCTGAAGAACATCGAAAGAACACTTCAGATCGAACGGCCGTGTGATCTTGGCCAGACCGACGGCGAACTGGCCATTCAATTATGGTCAGATTGGCGCGAGCGGCAGGATGCGGCGGCCCGCGGCCATCTGATCCGTTACTGCGCCGCAGATGTCTTGACACTCGTGATGCTGGCCCAGCATCTTGCCAGAGTGGATCACTACGCCCCGAATGAGTTGTGGTCGCATCTTCCGGAGCACACCGGCGGCCTACATGACAGGCCGCGAATGGTCCGGCACCCGGTGTTGGCAACCCTGTTCGGTTCGGCAGGGCCTTCCAAACTGAGGACGCGTCGCCGGCTCGCCGAGTAGTTTTCAGGCGGGCTGGTGCGGACTACGTCTGCACGGTCCCGACATGATCTACACTCGCCGGAGACGTTGCAGTTCGGCAACACTTGTGGCTGTGGCTGCCTGCGAGGAATGATTCCCGTTTACAACGTCGGATGGTTGGCCGCGTGGGCCACACCGACAGCTGGATTGTGAGCTAGAATTCACCGAGCACTCCGTCTTTCGCAGGTGGTCTTTGCTGTATATCCCATCGAAGGTTCGGGAATCTATGTTCTGTTCTACGGAACCAATTCGAGTTCACTGGTGTGCCAGTGTGACGTACTCGCAGTCATCTCGTCTGCAGTTTACACGAGATGCCGTGGACTCGCAGGAATGCGATGTGCGAGTGTTGGAGTTTTCGGGACATCATCAGGCGCTGACGATTTGCAACACAATCGCCTCACACAGCTCGCCCGTCCTGTTGCTTGTCGGCAACGACTTCCTCGATGAGGCCTGCGATCTGATGCGCGAGGAAGATGATATTTGCCTGATCGACGCTCCATGGAAGCTGATTGAACATCGTCTTTGCCGACTGCAAAAGAATGCAGCCACCCGACTGGACGAGCTCACTGCGCTGCGGAGTCGCAAGGAGTTAATTCGATATCTCAGTGAGTGTTGTGCCGAAGCACACTCGTTAAGGCCCGTGTCAGTCATTCTGCTGGATCTGGATCATTTCAAGACACTGAACGATCAGCACGGACACGCCGTGGGCGACAACCTGCTCGTTGAATGCGGGCGTTTGCTGAACGAGTACACGAGTCAGGATTTCTTTGTCGCTCGGTTTGGCGGTGAAGAATTCGTACTCGTCAGTCGGCTGAATGCTTACTCAACCAGACAGACCGCCGAACACATTCGACTCTCGATTGCTTCGTACGAATTCTCAAACACGATCCGTATGTCAACCAGTATCGGGATCAGCACGACCGAAGTCCCGGTCGATGTCTCGGAACTGTTGAGTCAGGCCGACGAAGCATTGTATGCCGCGAAGGCCGGTGGGCGCAATCTGGTCTACACTTACGAACAGTTGAAGGCCGAGTCGTCACATGCCGGCGAGGACGTGGACGTCACCGGACTGGAGAATCGAGCTCGCGTGTTTTCCGAACGTGTGACCAGTTTTATTACTCAGCGGAGCAGAACGCTGATCGCCGGATTGAAACACGATGCGACGACAGATCCGCTCACACAAATGTACAATCGCCGCTATCTGGACAATCAGCTTGCCATTGAAGTGACAACAGCGCAGCGGGAAGAGAATCCATTGTGCGTGGCTTTGATTGACGTCGACCAGTTTGGTCAGGTGAACAAGGTGCACGGCTGGCCGACCGGAGACGGCGTGCTCAGGCAGATCAGTTCATTGATTCAGACAAATATCCGGAAGACCGACTGGGTTGGTCGCTACGGTGGCGAAGAATTCTGCGTTGTTCTGGTGAAGACAACACTGGAGCAGGCGACAATCGTGCTCGAACGCCTTCGCAAAGCCGTGCAGAGTGCTTCCTTCGAATCCACAGCCGGG
>JBDOMX010000109.1:0-7608 GCA_039831615.1 Planctomycetaceae bacterium | reverse complement strand
TCCAGGTCCCAGTCACCGCCAAACCGTGTATGCCCGGTATCGTCATCACTGGCTACCAGGTCGGCCCCCGTCAGGATATTCAGCGATTCCAGCAGGTCACGTCCTGATTCGGTTGCCGCCAGATCACAGCCATAGATCAACAGATCCGCATCAGCAGTCATCGCGTTCTGCCAGCTGATCATCTCGGCCGCGTATTGACCCACGGACTGCTGACTCAGCACACTCGTTCCCAACAGCAGCTCACCGTCTTCGCCGTGCGACACCAGGTGGATAGCCGAGACGTCGTTCAATTCGCTCAATGCGTTCGTGATTTGGGCGATTCCACCCGCATCCGGATCGAGGACGAGAATCTCGAAGTGTCGGTCCGTCTGCAAAAGCAGGTCTGCGACGAGTTGCTCGTAATCCTTTGCCGCCGGATCAATCACCACCAGTTCGACGGAGGCCTGAATCGTCGACTCGTTTTGCTCTGATGCCAGGACGTCAGAAGGAGCCTCCATCGCCTGCAGCGGCTGTTCGTCAGCCACAGCCTGTTTCAGTCCCGACGCATCAGCTGTTTCGACCGCTGCATCCGGAATATCGGCGACGACTGCGACAGGCGACGCACTCATTAATATCCGTGGCTCGAGCTGCAAACATTCGATGGCGGTGGCAACGTCGTTGAACGGTGATTGTCCCGCGCGCAATCCGTGCAGAACTTCCCCCAGCAGCAGGTGGAATCTGCGGCGAATTGTCTTGAAGGGACGAATCATCCGAGTGGTTTCAGCGCGCAACGTCATACGAAATTGAAAGGACTCAACACTGACACCGTAGGTCGCAGGCGACGGATCGAGCGAAAATTCGCGGAACCCGCAGGATTCGCTCAAGTGACGCAACCTCCTTTCCGCTAAAATCAAAACACCCTATGGAACCAAACCCCCATCCCCCGTGGGGACGATCGGACGGTCCTCGCGTTAAAACAGGCAAGGCTGGCAGACAACTCCTGACGAAGCGATTCTAGTTTCTCGGTCGAGTTGTTTTGATTGAACGCGATAACCCGATATTGACGAATGGTGAGATACCTCCTGTTGGGAGGAGATACCCGCGGACTGTACGCGGCCTGTTCGTTACTCACAGTAAAGCGATATCGCCGAATGGACGCGGCTCGTCTTACCACATCCGGTCAACGTGCGCAATCCGCACCTGCACATGGCCAGCTTCGCCGGCACAAGCCCATTGCATGGGCTGGTCTGGTTGCTGCGCTGGGAGTGGTCGTGCTCGTCCAAACTCGCTTCGTGTCAGCTCAGACGAAATTTTCACGTCCTGTTCACGAAACTCTGCGTCTCCATGCCCCGCAGTTCAATTCGCATGGACACCGAAATCCTCCGGACATCCCGTTGCAGCCCCGGATTCTCCCAGGTGCTCCGGCAAGGAACGTGTTGGACGCAGTTGTCGATTCAGAAGCTGTTCCGATGGAAGAATACCGCTCTGCAAACAGGGGGCTGCCCCACAGCCGCCGCCCAAAACATGAAATCACCGGCGGTGACGCGTCAACACGGCACCCCGGTCGAACGAGCTCCAATGATGGTCGCCTGATCCTGCCCACAAACGCGGACAATTCTGTCCCGCAGTCCGCATTCATGGCCCCGCCGTCGCAGATCCAATCTGTGTCAAGTCTGACAGCAGGCGCCACTGCGCCGTTGATTCCGCACGAGGAGTCGCAACGACCTTCCAACGTTCCACCAGTCCCCGTGCCAAAGTCCGAGCCAGAGGGAAGCATTCCCGGAGTTCCGAAGTTTCCTGCGGGCCCAGCCAGGCGCGGCTTGACCGCCGACACGGCGGTTCCACTGATTCATGCCCGCCCGTTGCACTCGAGGGCTCCGGCTTCCATCACAGCGAAGCAGCCCGGCCACCGGGGACTGCCCGTCGTTTGTGTTGAACATCCGGGTGTGTCACGCTTTCGAGCTAACAACGAATCCGATGCTGGTGTCTGGATGACACCGTACAAAAGTCGAGCCGGTCGAACGACTCCAAATGCGATGGACAGCGGCATCCAGCCACTCACACAACTCGATCCAGCGTATACAGCGTGGTGGGACGGTCCGGTTCGAGCTGCAACAGGGATGGCGCCGAATGCCGTTCCCGTCAGGCTTGAGAGCCTGGTTCAGGAAGCGATGTTGTATTCACCCCAGGTGCTGGCGATCAAAACAGAACCACACGTGCAGTATCACGTCGTCGGACAGGAAGAAGCACGCTTCGACTGGTCCGTGTTTCTGGAAGCAACCTTCGACGACCTGAAAGACCCCGTGGGCAATACACTGGCATTGGGCGTTCCCGGTTTGGATCGCCTGAAAGATCGGAATTACAATGGCGCCCTTGGAATGCGACGACGGAATCGGCACGGTGGTGAATTCGAAGTCTCGCAGCGGGCCGGTCATCAACGCCAGAATTCCAGTTTTTTCGTGCCAAATCCACAGGGTTCGAGTCGACTGGAGCTGCAATACCGTCAGCCTGTCCTCAATGGAGCCGGCGCGGTTGTCAACCAAAGTCAGATTGTGCTGGCTCGCATTGCTGCCAATGCGTCAGAAGATGAAGTTGTCGAAGCACTTCAGAATCATCTGCTTCAGGTGACCGAAGCGTACTGGGCACTCTACAGCGCTCGAGCTGAATTCTTTCAGCGACAGAAGCTCCTGCAGTCGTCTGAAGGCGTGTTGAGAAAGCTCAGTGGGCGAGAACAGGTTGACACAATTCCTCGTCAGATCCTGCGGGCTCGGGCGGCCGTGGCCCGAGCTCGATCAGGAATTCAGCGAACGTTGTCCCGTGTGCGAGATGCCGAAGCCCGGTTGCGTCTGCTTGTGAATTCGCCCGAACTCCTGAATACCGGTCTGGTGGAGCTGACACCTCAAATGTCACCCACCAACGTGAGTGATTGTTCAGAGCTTCGCGGTTCGCTGGACGCCGCACTCCGGAATCGTCCCGACATTTCTGAAGCCATCCGGCAAATGCGATCGTCAGGAGTTCGACTGGGTGTCAGTCGAAACGAGCTGTTGCCGCGTCTGGACCTGATTGTGTCGTCGTATGTCAGTGACATCACCAGCACTCCAACGTCTAACGCACTGCACGGGCAGTTTTCGGATGCGCGTCCGTCGTATACCCTGGGCCTTGAGTTTGAAGTCCCACTGGGGAATCGAGCTGCCAGATCGAGGCTGGAGCAGCGCAAGTGGGAACTCAAACGGTCAATCAACGTCTTCAAAGCGACGGTTGAAACGGCGCTCACCGATGTCGAAATCGCTCACCGTGAGGTGGCGACCGCATGGTCAGAGGTCCTCAGTCGCTACCAGGCAATGACCGCCGCTCAAAACGAAACCAGTTATTTACAGGACCGATTCGACGTGCTGCCAATGGCCGAAGAGTCGGCAACGCTCCTGCTGGAAGACCTGCTGGACTCATTCGAACGGGTCTCCGACGAAGAGAGTGGCTTCGTGCATGCTCAAGTGGCACACGCCGTTGCGATCATAGACCTTCGCAGGGAGATCGGAACATTGCTGCGGACGCGCGAGGGGCGCCCGGAACTCGACGACGTGCAGTCCCGATGGATTGCCGACCGGATGGGAGCAACGAACGCAGCGAAGGCCGATAAGCAGAATACAGAGGCACCCCAGCCGGCGACGCGAGATCGAACCGTCTCTCATACTCAGCGGAAATAGAGCAGTTTTCGAAATGTCGTGGCGGGTTCTGGCTCGCGGGGACCAATGAATGATGGGCTCTGGCACTCCCGCCGCGGCCACGAATCAGCGTAATTCGCTGTAGGGCCGCGGCGAGCGGAGGCGAGCATGTTGAAACGGCTGCATCGGCGACTGTCCTCTCCGCGTCTTCGCTCGACCGGATCGGTGAACTCGTCTGATCAGCTGACTCTTTTGCCCCATGTGCGAACCCTCGCCGAGTCACTCGAAACATCTCCCGGCTCGGTGCTGCTGGCTGAAGCGGCGCAGCTGAGGCGGGAGCTTTCCCGTGGCCGTCGAGTCAACGACTCCGAACTCCTCGTCTCGGGCGTGGCCCTCGCCTGTGAAGCACTGCGTCGTGCTCATGGTATCACCCTGTATGACGTGCAACTTCAGGCTGTGCTGAGTCTGGGATCCGGCACCATCGTCCAGATGCAGACCGGGGAAGGGAAAACGTTCGTGGCTGTCACAGTGGCCTGTCACCTGGCACTTGCGGGACAGGGGGTGCACGTGATAACCCCAAACACCTATCTGGCGACACGCGATTGTGAAGCTGCGACTCCGGTCCTTGAGCAGCTGCAAATGACGACAGGGCTGCTGCCCGAGGGGGGGGAGAACGATGCCAGGGCGGCTGCCTACGGCTGCGACGTCACGTACGGCACCGGACATGAATTCGGCTTTGACTATCTGCGAGATCAACTGACGCTGCGGCAACAGGCGAACGCGCCGCTGGGTGCACAATTGTTTGACGATCTTTGTCGTCCGCGCCAGGCACAGCGTTCGACGATGCAGCGCGGCCTGTCCTTCGCGGTGGTCGACGAAGCCGATAGTGTACTGATTGACGACGCTGGCTCGCCTTTGGTCCTCAGTGCAGCTGCTCCCGGGCCGGCACCTGATGAGCGAGCCCATCTGACCGCTCGAGATCTGGCCGACACGCTGGAAGATTCTGTCGATTATGAATTCGACAGACCGGCCGCCCGAATTACGCTCACACGGGCCGGCACGAACCGTTGTTATGCGGACGATGTTGCCGTACCGGCAAAGTGCCTGTTGCGACCGTGGACGGACTATGTCGAGCAGGCGCTCCGAGCGCTCGTCATTTTTCAACGAAACATTCACTATGTGATCGTCGAAGACGAAGTGCGGATTGTTGATGCGACGACAGGTCGAATCTTCGAGGACCGTTCCTGGCAACAGGGACTGCATCAGGCGGTCGAGGCACGTGAAGGTGTTCCGGTGACGGCTGAGAAACAGGCTCTGGCTCGGATCAGTCGACAGCGGTTCTTTCGGCTGTATGACAACCTCTGCGGGCTCACCGGGACAGCGATCGGGTGCGAGTCCGAATTGTCGACCGTCTATGAACGCGGCGTGTCCGAAATCCCACTGTGCGTTCCGTCGGCCCGGACGCTGCTTCCTCATCGTTGGTTCGCCACCCAGGTGGCCAGACACCATGCGATCGTGCAGAGTGTGGCAGAAATTCATGCGGGTGGTCGGCCGATTCTGGTGGGAACCCGCTCCATCGAAGACAGCAAAATGATCGCTGCTGCAATGATGGCATGCGGACTCGATGCGGAATTGCTGAATGGGCTTCAAACGGCAGAAGAGGCCGACATCATCGCCCGAGCCGGCAACACAGGCAGCATTACAATTGCGACCAATCTGGCGGGGCGCGGCACCGATATCCAGCTTGCGGACGACGTCAGACGGCTTGGTGGACTGCACGTGGTTGTGGCAGAGTGTCAGTTGTCCGGCCGGATGGATCGCCAGTTGATCGGTCGATGCGGTCGACAGGGAGACCCTGGATCCGCGCAGGCATTCGTTTCTGCGGAAGATCTGTTGTTGACTCGGTTTGGATCGTGGCTGGGGGCGACGATCGGTCGGGAGGCCGACGAGACCGGTGAGGCACACTGCGACCTGACGGCTCAGCTTCGAAGGGTTCAGGCGTCTGCAGAACGGCGAGATTTCCTGAGTCGCTGCCAGCTGCTGCGGCAGGATCAGCAGCGAGATTTGTTGTTCGGTCAATCCCGTTGAATTCTCTCTGGCATGGGGGTGGTTCAAGCTGTTTCCGACCAGCGGCGTGGTGTGATCCGTGTGACCATGTGGTTTTCACGCCCACGCAGTCGGGTTGCCGCGGGCGGGTTCAACTTGCCGACCGAACGATACGATCAGCACAGTCGCGCAGATTCTGTCAAATATACCCTGGCACTTCGGCCGTTCTGAGTAGTGCTCTTCGTCACGCCTGGGGGGTACTGCAGAGAAGCACTGTCGCTTTAGGGGGGCGTGATTACCCGAATAAGCAGAACGACCTCCAGTTGGGTTGTTCTGAGTTGCCTGTGCGGTGTCAATTGGCGGAACTCCGTCACACGGAAAACGGCCGTGGACTAGGACTTCACTACGGTTCGATGCCGACGGTGCGCACCGACCATTGCTTGGTCCAACTGGCCAGTTCATGTCGCTCCAGGATTTCGTCAAACAAACTCAGCTGTGGCTCGAGCAGATTCTGTACGAGTCGAAGCGTGCGCTGCGCGCGGAACCCGCCAGTTCGGTGATCGAGGCACTGGCGCTGGAGGAACGAATTCTGATGAGCGCCAGTCCGGCGGCCGTTATCGTTGTGGACCCGGCCCAGGCTGCCGAAGTCGTAGAACCCCTTTCGCCAGCAGGAACGGAAGATTCGGCACTGCAGTCGCCGAGCGGGCCGACCGAAGGTCAATTTCTTGAGCTCGCAGCCGATTCGATGTGGGCGGTTGAGACTGAGGACGCCACCACTGAACAGGCCTCGGAGCAAAGTCTGGAATTGGCGTTTATTGATGCGAGCGTCAGCGATATTGAGCAGATGATTGCCGGTCTGCAATCAGACAATGACCTCGATTCAAATCGCACTCTGAAGATCGTCATTCTGGATTCGCAGCAGGATGGGATCGCTCAGATTACGTCGGCGTTGCTGGAGTACGACGGAATCGACGGAATTCACATCGTGTCTCACGGCGACGTGGGCCAGGTACAGCTCGGTTCAACCACGTTGTCGCTCGACAATCTCGATTCGTATCGCTCAGCGATCGGCGCCTGGCAGCATTCGTTGTCAGCGGAGGCGGACCTGCTGTTTTATGGCTGTAATCTGGCAGCAACAGATAGTGGCCGCGAGTTGATGAATCAGATTGGAGCCGCATGTAACTGCGATGTTGCGGCCAGCGACGACGTGACAGGGCACGCAGACGTTGGTGCTGACTGGGACCTGGAATATGCCGTGGGAACGATTGAGACCTCCACGGCTTTCAGCGCAAGCTTTGAAGACTCCTGGATCAGCATTCTCGGCAACTTCACGGTCACCAACACGAATAATTCCGGTACTGGCTCGCTCCGACAGGCGATTTTGGACGCCAACACCGCTGGCGGTACTGACACGATAGACTTCAACATATCGACTGGTGACAGCAACTACGTGGACCCGACGCCGGGTGCTCCGGGCAGTGGCGATGAGTATTGGACGATTCAACTGACGGCGGTTCTGCCAGCGATCACCGAAGCGGTCGTTATTGACGCAACGACGCAATCCGGCTTCGGTGGAACACCTGTCATTGAACTGGACGGAACCAACGCCACGGGCAGTGACGAAAACGGATTCACGATCGAAACCAGCGGTGTCACAATTCGCGGCTTCGCGATCAATCGCTTCGCTGATGACGCCATTGAGATCGACAATCATGGCGGCGGACATAAGATCGTTGGCAACTATCTGGGCACTGACATTACGGGGTTGCAGACAGGGTACGGCAGGGTGCAATTCCGTTTTGCATGTCGGCAAAATGGTTGTTACGCGGTGATCTGAGGGGTTGGTGTTTGGGGTTCAGTTTTGGAACTCATGGGTTGCGGCTGCCAGCGCCAGTCGGCAAGTCTCGCATCGCGATGCCAG
>JBDOMX010000501.1:0-1826 GCA_039831615.1 Planctomycetaceae bacterium | reverse complement strand
TCCTGAACCATGAAATTGGAATCCGAGTCTGTCCCGTACCGCGCGTTCTTCAGCAGTGTTTCTATCTGCGCATTCTGGAATTCGATGATCTGTTGCTGTCGCTGGTTCACCATGCCGCAGAGTGCAGCAAGCAGGATGTGCCAAGTCTGGAGCAGGAACGACATGTTAGCCGCCGGAAATTCGGTCAGTTTCCGGTGCCGAGAGGTGAAATCAAGCGGCGGAGATGAGAGACTCTGGTGAGCCGTAAGTCCCGTGTTTCACGGCGTTTTGAGTTCGGCGTAGTTTTTTGACCCTACGGCGATGACATGACGGAATCGCTCGTGCTTCGAGCCCTGCGCTCGGCCGTCAAACAAAGGCAGCCGGACGCCAATTTAATCCATCACACAGACCGCGGTGGACAATACGCCGGAAACGAATATCGCGCCGTCCTTCGTCGCGCTGGAGTACTTCAAAGCATGAGCCGAGCCGGCAACTGCTACGACAACGCATTCATGGAAAGCTGCTTCGGAACGATCAAGAACGAACTCGAAATGACCGATTAGATCGCTCAATACATCCGCTACTACAATTTCGATCGCCGACATTCAGGCATCGAATACTGCTCACCAGCTCAGTTCGAACAGATCATCAATCTCCAGAATTAAGAGAATGACCTGTCTGTGATACTGTCACCACTTCATGCCTTCACAATGGCTGTCAGCGTAACTCAGGAAGCAAGCGTATAGTTTTCAGCCATTGTCGACACCTTCGTTGAACATTGTCGTTGTCAGCAGTTGTTCCAGTTGATGAAGGGCACGAAAACTACCTGAGAGATTTCTGTCGGCAGAGCCTGACTTGTGTCCACATCACTTATGACTGGCCACGGCGATAAGGTCCTTTCCGCATCGCCATCTGAACGAGCGCATCCCAATTGAGCGACTGGTGGCGACGCTCACCATGCGTGAGATTGATATTTGGAGCACGAAAAGCCAGTCCGACGCCATGTCGTGGCGAATCGAAATTGAGCTTTGACGCGTTACAGGCTTTGCAAAGAACACAGGCGTTTCTGATGCTGGTTAGTTCCGCCACCGACAGGCGAAACTCTTCCATCCGAGATGCCGGCACAAGATGGTCGACGTGAAACCACCGTTGCTGAACGTTTGAAAAGAAGCACCATTCACACCAGTATCCCACACAGCCACGTGGGGCGTTATCCAGATTAAGCCGAAAGGCTTCGGACTTCACCGGTCGGGAAAACTCCAAGGTTATGCCTGCCCCAGTCATTCTTGCCATGAGTTCACTCCAATGTGGAATCGCCGCACACCGACTGTTATTGATCACGGAAAGCGACGTCTGTTTCTGAATGGCTCTTTTCTGGTGTTCGATCTGAATAAACTCATGAAGGTCAGTTGCTTCGATACCGTTGAGCGATTGGCTATAGTCGCTGCTTCAATTTCCGTCTTCACCTTCGAAGGAGTCATTCCTTTGATCGCAATGTCTGCTGCTTTTGCAAAGAGATGTTGACTGTTGCTCACGCCGCCTATTTCAATTGTTGCATCTGGCTTTTGTCCGCACTCCGATCAAGAAGCAGTACCTACAGGAATGTTCTCCCTTAGAGACGCGCGTTGGTTGCGTACTTTCTTGCCAGATGTTCGGCTGAGATCAAGAACCGTCATCGGCGACATCGATTGCCCGTAGGGTCAAAAAACTGAACCGACACCAAAGCTCTTTGACAATCAGGTTTTAGAAATAGAAATCGTTCGCGATTTCGGCCGTGCGTCGGCCAGAGATAGCGACCACTGACCGTGAAATTGGCGTCGTTTCGCGGTGAGCGCGCACCTTCACCG
>JBDOMX010000007.1:3630-7616 GCA_039831615.1 Planctomycetaceae bacterium | reverse complement strand
AACCGTGACTCGTACGGTTCGCCTGTAGCTCAGCATGGCTGAGGATCCTGTTGCTGGGCCGAACAATCATAGCACCTCGATGATGACGTCCTGCTCCGGAAGTTGCCGGGCTATTCGTCTCCCAGATCGACGTCGAAATCGTCGCCGCCGTTTTGGTCGGTCGTGTCAAAGCCCTCGTCGGCACCTTCACCACCGCTCCCGCGTTTGCCGGACCAGCTGACAATGTCATCACTCGTGTTGTCTTTCCGGTCAGGGCCAAGTGACCAGATATCCGGCTCACCAAGCTTGTTGTTCTGGCCAGGGAATTCGTAGCGATAAGCAGTGCCCCAGGGATCTTTAGGCTGCTTGTCGGTTTTGATGTACGGGCCCTGCCAGTTGGAATTTGATTCGCCGCCACCTTCTTCGTCCATTCCCTCGGAATCGTCGTCAGTCTCCAGGCCGGCGAGATCTTCGTCAGCATCGAAGCCATCGTCGCCACCGAGATCATCACTGCCTCGCGCATCACCCGATGGACGTTCAATCATCGCCATGAGCCCCTGTTCGGTCGTCGGATATCCCGACATATGAAGGCTGTAAATTTCCAGCGCCCCCTTGAACATCGAAATCTGCGTCTTGGCGGCGTCAACGTTGGCCTTCTCACGACTCCCCAGCAGCCGCGGGGCCACGAGTGTTGCGAGCAGGACGAGGATCGCCAGCACGATCAGAAGTTCGATCAGCGTAAAGCCGCGGCGACAGACGGCAGCCGAGTTTCTTGTCTGCATTCGTTTCATGGTTCTGCTCCTTCTTTAAGAGTCTTCGGATTGATTCCCGCCGCGAAACGACGACTGGCGGGATGACTGGTGTATTGCGCGGCCGAATCTTCAAAAATCGGAATTCCGTGCAGTTCAAAAACGGGATGTACCCGTCCGGATACTCGAGTGGTCAATTTGGCAGATCACAACCCTGCCCATGTCAGTTCACGTGCGTCAAATACTCGAACTCATTTCGAACACGGGCAACAGCAACGCCACAATCACAAACAGCACGGCGCTTCCCATCACCATCAATAATGCCGGTTCAATCAATCGCACCATGGTGTCCAGCTGTCGCGACACTTTCTTGTCCAGTCCATCAGCGATCTTGTTGAGGACTTCTTCAAGGTTGTTGGCTTCTTCCGCGATGCTGATCATCGCCATGACGTTGGGGGGGATCAGTCCACAGGCGGAAAGCGGCTCGGACAGTGTGGCTCCTGATGATATGTTCTCAGCGGAATTACGGATGGCGGTCCCCAGAACCACATTTCCTGCCGAGTCACTGCTGATTTCGAGGGCTTTCAGCATGGGCACTCCATTACGGAGCAGTGTGCCCAGAATTCGACAAAACCTCGATGTCGCTCCGTTGAGGAACAGCGGCCCGAATACCGGTAGTTTTGTTTTTGTTCCGTCGATGATTTCTCGACCTCGAGGGGTTGCCATCCATTTACGAATCCCCACAACAGCACCGACAAAGCCAACCGCCACCAACACGCCGTAGATGCTGCCGAGAATATCACTGAGCCACAACAGGACAATCGTGGCCGCCGGCAAAGTGCCGTTGCGTTCCAGCTCGCTGAACATATCCGCAAATTTTGGCACGAAGAACACGATCAGCACGATCGTCACGCTGATCCCGGCGACAGAAAGAAATGCCGGGTAGGCCATGGCCCCACGAATTCTTGCATTCAGTTCTTCCTGGCGCTCCAGAAACTCGGCGGTCTGCTGGAGTGACTGTTCCAGAAACGCGCCTTCGGTTCCGGCTCGAATGATACTCAACGTCAACTGACTGAAGACGTCGCCGTGAACTGCCATGGCTTCATGCAGTTGCTGGCCTTCCGAGACCCGTGAGCGAATATCGGCCAGCACTGTCTGCATGCGTTCGCTGGGGGATTGCCGGATCAGAATTTCCAAACCCTGCAGCAGGGGAACTCCGTTGCTCAACAAATCGGACAGCTGAGTCAGCGTGGCCCCGAGCAGTTCCGTCGTGATACGTCCGCCGAAGCCGATGGTGAGAGTTGGTTTTTTCTTTGCCGGCTCGACCTTGATGGGAAAGAGTGAGCGGTCGGTGAGCAGGGACATGACGTCACGGCGCGAGTCTGCTGTGATCAGTCCCTGGATGTCCTGACCTTTCATATCTCTGGCGGTGTAAGCGAATGCCTGCATGTTTGGTTTTGGGGGAAGGTCGATTTACTTTTTTTGAATGGAGTAATGCTCAACACGTGTTTGACCCGATTTGTCAGCCATCAATCCGCCTTGGTCACGCGCAGGACCTCATCGATGCTGGTAACGCCTCTGGCAACTTTGATCCAGCCATCGTGCCGCAGAGTTCGCATACCACCTGCAATGGCGGCCTTTCGAATCGCATTGGTCCCTGTACGATCGTTGGCCAGCTGGCGGATGTCGTCGGTCGTTTCCAGGAGTTCATAGATTCCCAGGCGTCCGGTGTAACCGGTTCCCCGGCAACTGCGGCAGCCCGCTGGTCGGTACAACGGCTCTCCGTTCGCCAGTGCTTCTTCCGGAAAGTCGGACGGCAATTCGTCCTTGAATGGCATGAACGGTTTGCGACAATCTTTGCACAGGGTGCGCACGAGGCGTTGAGCCACAATTCCTTCCACGGTGCTCGCCACCAAAAACGGTTCGACACCCATGTCGACCAGCCGCATGAACGAACCGGCGGCGTCATTTGTGTGCAGTGTGCTAAACACCATGTGCCCGGTGAGCGACGCCTGCACGGCGTTCTCGGCCGTTTCGAAATCGCGAATTTCTCCGACCAGGACCACATCCGGATCGTGCCGCAGGATGCTGCGAAGTCCGGCAGCAAATGTCAGGCCCACCTTATGATTGACCTGGATCTGATTGATACCGTCCAGTTGATACTCGATCGGATCTTCGGTCGTGATGATCTTGTTTCGTTCACTTTTGATTTCTGACAGCGAGCTGTAGAGCGTCGTTGTTTTTCCGGAACCAGTCGGGCCCGTCACCAGCACGATCCCGTGTGGCAGGCGGATCAGTTCACCAAACCGCTCGTGGGTGCTCGGTTCCATGCCAATGCCCTCGAGCGAAAAGCACATGGCGTCCTTGTCGAGCACACGCATGACAACTCCCTCGCCATGCAGCATCGGAATGATCGAGACCCGGATATCGATTTCCCGCCCCGAAACACGGATTTTGATACGGCCGTCCTGAGGAACACGCTTTTCGGCGATATTCAGGTGAGCCATGATTTTGAGACGACTGATGATGGCCGCCTGGAAGCGGCTCATTTCTGATGGCAATGGCTGAGTCTGCAGGACGCCGTCGATCCGGTAGCGCAGCTTGATTCCGGAAGACTGCGCCTCCATGTGGATATCACTCGCACGCGCATTCACAGCTTCGGCCAGGATGTCATTGACCAGTCGCACGACCGAGGCCTGCTGAGCCATGGCAGCCGCTTCGGATTCGTCAAATTCCAGTTCGCCAAGGACTTCAATGCCGGTCTGCTCATCCGCCTGGGCGATCAGGCCATCAAGGGTTTCGGCTCCTACGCCCAGATGAGTTTTGATCAGCGTGTTGATTTCGTGAGGCAATGCGAGGACCGGGCTCACGAACTGTCCGGTGGCGGCTGCAACCGCGTCTGTGGCCTGGACATCGAACGGATTGGACAGCGCCAGTTTGATCGTGGAGTCGGCGCGACTGATCGGGAAAACGCCATGGCGATGGACCAGCCGAATTGGGAAACCTTCCAGGATCGAGCCGTCCATTTCGAAGCTGGACATATCGATGACCGGCATGCCGAGTGATTCGCCGATGGATTTCAGCGCATCGAATTCGTTGTCGAAACCGTGCTCACTGGAAAAACGACCGAGCTGATCGCCCGATGACAACAGTTCGTGTGCAGCCATCAATTCCTGAGGCGACAATCTGCGCACAGCAGCACCAGCAGTTTCAGGAGTACTGAGTATGGTACTCATTGGACACAAACCCGGCTTGGCC
>JBDOMX010000007.1:0-3620 GCA_039831615.1 Planctomycetaceae bacterium | reverse complement strand
GTCGGATGGACGCAATCCTGACGGAAAAGTGTTCAGATGAACAAGCGGAGAGCTCGTCCTGTCAGTGGCGATTGCGGTTTGGGAGGTACAAAGGGAGGGCATTCCGAAGGCTGAAGAATTTCGGAACGTATCATACATTTCTAACTGTGACAGCCGCTGATGGCAAGTGATTCCTGCCAAACAGACTAATTCAGTACGTTGTTGAGAATTTCCATTACTCTTTTTGAACTGGATTTCTTCAGGGGCAAAAGAGTCACTCCGTTGGCTCGTCGAGTGAAAGTGGCTTCGTCCAGTT
The DNA here is from genome assembly GCA_039831615.1 of Planctomycetaceae bacterium. Taxonomy (GTDB): domain Bacteria; phylum Planctomycetota; class Planctomycetia; order Planctomycetales; family Planctomycetaceae; genus S139-18. The sequence goes on along the minus strand of JBDOMX010000007.1, from coordinate 3,325 downwards.
CCAGTGCCAGTTCGGCCACTTCATTCAGAAGATCCGGGGGAGCCTTAATGATCAGTGAGTTCGTTTCTCTCTGAGTTTCGATGATCAGCAGTGGCGCCGACGCGGCCGCGTTGATTTGTCGCAGGACTGTGGCCACTTCTGACGGCACACCGCTGGGGATGCCCATTGTGGACCGTCTCCCGCCTGCCGTCATCTGAACCCTGTAAATACTCTGCAGAACGTCTTCAATCCGCGCGGCGCTGGCGTACTTCAGAGGCAGCAGCTTCGTTTGATAAGCTCGGGTGCTGTCAAGTTTTTCGGAGTCGAGAATCTCCAGCAGCGGATCCAGTCGCCGGCGATCGGTGCGGTTTCCATAGACGATCAAGGCGTTCAGTCGTTCTTCCGGCACCACGGCAACATCGCCGAAATAGGTGATCCTTTCTGCCTCGTCCAGAATCTGCTGAATCGTCGCAGCAACGTCCGCAGCGGCTGTGTTTCGCAGCCGGCGAACCGAAAAATCACGGTTCTCGATCCCACTGGAACCCTGAGAGTAGATGGTCCGCAGCAAAGACTCCAGCTGATTGAGAGCATCGGTGTCATCCGATGCAATGGTGATCCGTCCGTTCCCCGGAATGACGATGACCGGGTCCGTTCCGTCGAATCGGATTGGTTCCGGTGACGCTGCACCAGTGGCGTCGTCAACAGCAGGCTCGGGGACAATTGATGCTCCAAGGAGGCCATTGGGATCTGCCGCCCGAACCTGTTCATTCACCTTTTTCGCGTCCATGCGGGGACCTCGTTGAGTTGGCAGCTCACCGACGTCTTCGGGTGGAACAGAAAACTGTCCTGGGACTGGTTCCTGTTCCTCATTCGATTCCTGATTCGGTTCAAGAACTCGAATCGGATTGGTGCGGATGCGTGGCCAGAGATCCTGGATGCGACGCACTGCCCCCTCGACGTCGTTGCCAATCGGTACCACGCGCAGGTTGGCGTCCGTCCCGGCACCGCCTCCAGAGGTCAGTCCCACTTCACCGAGCTGCACAAGCAGTTGTTCGATTTCTTTCAGCTGATTGTCGGTCCCTCGGACCCACAACTGCTGCAGGTTGTCATCGGGATGCACGTCAGGCCTGAGATGATGTTGCGGGATGCGGCCGATGATCATTCGATCAATGGCACCGCGAGCTTCCCACGGATCCATAAACGACAGCTGATAGATTCGGAGCCGTTTCGGCTGACTCGGCCGAAATCGAGTGAGTGCATCTTTCACGAGCAGGTGACCGCGATCGTGTGTGGTCACCATCAGGGTTTCACCGTTTTGGTCCACGGCCACGCTGCCGCCCGGATCAAGGTTGCGAATGGCACCGCTGATCACGCGATTCACAGTTCCCAGATCGAGGTTAGGCAGATGATAGAACCGCAAATGCCGAGTGTAGGGCCCGTCGTGCGGGTCGAGCTCACGAATGACGCCACTAATGATCTCGTGCTGATTCGGTCGCGCAATGGCAATAATCCGCTTGTTGCGGTCGTCCCAGGTGACACGGACATCGTCCGCGGCCGTGAACGTCGCTTCCAGCATTTCAATCATCTTATTGCCATCGTACTGACGCAATAAGTAGCTTTTCGGCGTCGGCAGATTGGCTTCATCGCCCCGCCCCGTCATTTGCTTCACGACTTCTGCAATCGTCTCGTGTTCTTCAGGCCGGGCTGTGGCAACCACTGTTTCCAGTCTGCGATCGGTGACCAGCGTGGCATCGGGAAACATGGGACTGAGGACGGAAATGGCGTCACGCGCCTGACCACGTCCCACTCTGTACGACCGGATTTGGACGCCTTCGAGCTGGGTCCGATGAGACCTCATCTGCTGCACAAGCGTCGCGATTTTTTCCTGTTCTTCAGGCGGAGCGCTGACGACGATCTCCTGGCCACTGCGTTCGGCCGACAGTGTGACATGTTTCGAAACAAGTGGCTCCAATGCACTGACCACGGTTCGCGGATCGAGCGGGGCGACACGATACAGGGCCAGGTTTTTTTCCACGTCTTCCGGCGAAATGCCCATCTGCTGCAGCAGATCGGCGATTTTCGTTTGTTCCGCCGCAGGAGCACTGACCACAATTTCCTCCCCGCTGCGTTCGGCCGAGATCGTCGTGTGCCGCGATACCAGTGGTTCCAGAGTTGCCATCACGGTTGTTGGTGTCATGGGTGCTGTCCTGTAGACCCTGACGGTTTTCGCGGTCGTGGCAGGCTCGCGGTCAATTTCCAGCAGCAGTGCCTTGATCGTCTCGTGCTGCGTTTCCTTGGCCAGGGCAACAACCTGTCCTGTTTCGGAGTTGACGGAAACAATAAAATCACGATCGCGAGGAAACAGGTTCTCCAGCACGGATTCAAGATACGACGCATCCAAATGTGTGGTGTCGTAGGTCCGGGGAATCACGTCGTTTCGAAGTGACACAGCATTCTGCATCTGTTCCGCAACGACCTTGATCGTTTCATGCTGTTCGGGAGTTGCCGTGGCAATAATCAGTCGCCGACTTCTGTCAGAAACAATCGTGGCCGCGGGATACATCGCAGACAGCGCTTCCTCGGCCTCATCGCCATTTCCGTCTCCTACGAAATAAGTGGCCACCTGAGTGTCTGCTCCCTCTTCCACACCCGCCATAATCTGAGTAATCGCCTCGCGAATATCGACCTGTCGGTCTTCGAAGGCATGGACGTAGACGCGCCTGCTCGTTGCATCCACCGTGATCCGGACGTGGTCATCGCCTGCCGTAAACGGTTCCAGTGCTGTGCGCATCGCATCCGGATCCGTGCCCGTGATGTCGAAGACACTCGTGGTCTTCCGGGGCGCTCCGGCTGTGGCCAGTTGTTCGAGCGTGGCGTCGATCTTCTCGTGCTGTTCGGCCGTCGCCAAAGCAATCAATCGCGTGCCATCGGCACTGACCTTGATGTTGAGACCGGGGACCGCGTCCGTCACGAGTTCCTGGGCGTTTGACAGCTGAGCACGATTCACTTCGTAGAATTTGAGGGACCGGGCGTCGTCCTGAGCAGCCTCTTTAAGCGACGCCAGCAGCTCGGCAAGCTCGCCGTGTTGCGCTGCCGTGGCTTCAACCATCAGCTGATCGGCCTGCGCACCATTGTTGATCAGTGCCGATGGTACCATTCGCTGAAGGACAGTCAGGGCATCAATGCCGGCTCCTGCTGACGAATAGAACTTCAGCATGCGATTGGACTGGAACGGCTGTTCCTGTGCCAGTGCCTGTACAGCTTCGATAATCTTCGCGTGCTGATCATCACTGACAACGGCAATCAGCTGCGTTCCATCAGCGCTGGCTCTGAATGACACGTCCGG
>JBDOMX010000696.1:4819-7621 GCA_039831615.1 Planctomycetaceae bacterium | reverse complement strand
TCAGTGCGAGTGTGCTTGCTGGATCGTCGGGGCGAGCGAACCCACAGATCATCCTGTCATGTCACGTCGTGCAACGCTCGATCACAGGATGTGTCTCGGCGGTTCGAAGGTGAATAGCGGCATCGTCGGCCCGCTCTGAGCCGCTGCCCACCGGTTCACCAGACGAGAGCATCCCAGCATCACCGTGACATGCGATGTTTGCTCAATTCTTAACTGTAACGGTGACTTACTGCCTGATGATGAGCGAGAGTTTGCCCGGATTGGATTGTGCGGCAGTGGCCTGGGAATCGCTCGATATTCTCAGTCAAAGAATCGCTGTTCGGTCAATTTGTCGAACACGGCCTGTGATTGTAAGACGCATGTGACTTGCTCACACGTCATGCCGTAATGTGGTATCATTTCTGGACTCTCAACAGGAGATGATTCTGTGTGTGTGTGGCCAGCTCGAATCTCGCGGCGCGACTTGCTGGCCGGAAGTGCCGCAGTCGGCGCATTTGTGTTGCCCGGCGCAACAGCCTGGGCACGTCCACCAGCTCAGCCTCTACAGCGGCAACGTCACGCAAAGTCGGTCATCGTTCTGCTGCAAGAGGGTGGCATGAGCCATCTGGAAAGCTGGGATCCCAAACCCGACGCTCCCAGCGAAGTGCGGGGCAGTTTTACGACGATCCTCACCGCAAACCCGGCGTTGACGGTCAGTGAACACATGCCGTTGTTGGCGCAACAGGCGCACCTGTTCAACGTAGTCCGTAGTGTCTACATGGACAACGCGCGTCGTGACCACAGCCCGGGTTTGCACTGGGTGCTGACGGGCTACGACAACCAGGCAGCAGGCGTCGGATTAGAAAAAACCAATCGAGCCCCGTCTGTCGGATCTGTGGTCGCACATCAACTCGGTGGTCTGACGAAGGCGGGCCTGCCCAACTTTGCGACGATTCCTAACAGCAAGCAGCTTGGCAACCGGGTCAGCTATACCGGTGCCTTGCATCTCGGTGCAACCTGCGAGCCTTTTGATTCGGGGACAGTGCCAGAGCGAGCAGATGGCCATTACTCGGTGCCGGCTGGCCTAGTTCTTCCCCAGGACGTATCGACGCGGCGACTACAAGATCGGAAAAATCTGTTGTTGTCGATGGATTTGCTGAAACGCGACAGCGATCGGCGAACGAACGCTGGTGGCCTAACTGGCTTTCAAGGCAAGGCATTCGACCTGCTTGTTGGGCGGCGGGGTCAGCAGGCATTTGACCTCAGTTTAGAGCCCGCCAAGACCCGCGAAGCTTACGGCAATAGCCAGATGGGGCAGGGGACACTGCTCGCCCGTCGGTTGGTCGAAATGGGGGTGTCCTACGTCTTGGTGAACTACTCGAAGAACAACTCCTGGGACACGCATTCCAATAATTTTGATCGTTTGAAGAAGTCCTTGTTGCCTCCCATGGACCAGGCCGCATCCGCGTTATTGGTCGACCTCGAACAGCGTGGAATGCTGGATGATGTGTTGGTGCTGATGATGGGCGAGATGGGCCGTACACCGAAAATCAATAAGAACAGCGGTCGTGACCACTGGCCAGATGTGTTTTCAATCATGATTGCTGGTGGCGGGCTGACGCAAGGCCAGGTTCTCGGTGGTTCGTCCCGACTCGGGGAAACGCCCGGCGATCGGCCCGTACACTATCATGAAATCTTGGCGACGATTTACCATCAGATGGGAGTCGACTCAAACCTGGTGGTCAACGACAATCAAGATCGTCCTGTGCGAATCATGCCCGAAGCGGAATTGGTGGGCGAGTTGATTGGCTAATATCCCCGCGTCATGACTCACTCGCCGACACGTTTCGCAGTGACCAGCGGAGTGTCGGCCACGCACGATTGAACACATCCGCGAATCATGCCGGCGAAACGGCCTCGATTGCCGCATTTTTTTGGGAGATAAAATGAAGCACGCATGCCTTTTCCTGCCATTGATCCTGCTTTGCTCCCCCCGCAGTACGGTTGCCGTTGGACAGGAAAAACGGTTGTCTGTCGAGAGTCTCAAGCACATGCAGAGGTCGGTCGGCGATCACAAGCTTCACTATCTTGTCCAGGCACCAACGGGGAAGAAACCAGAAAAAGGCTGGCCGCTCCTTCTGTTTCTGCATGGTTATGGCGAGTGTGGCCAGGACATACAGCAAGTCAAGAAGCATGGCCCACCGAAGTTGATTACAAAGTTCGAGGAACTGGCGCACTGCGTCATTGTCTCGCCCCAATGCCCGCGAGACAGTTGGTGGCGCGTGGCTGCGCTCAAGGCCGTCCTGGATGAAGTCATCGAGGAACGTGGTGATCTCGACAAGAATAGGCTCTACGTTACCGGCCTCAGCATGGGCGGCTATGGCATCTGGAGCTTCATCTCGCATCATCCGAACTATTTCGCCGCGGCCATCCCGATCTGCGGCGGCGGCAATCCATTCAACCTGCCGAACAACCGACCTGGTAAGAAGAAAGGGATTACGAACGAGTTCCTTCCGAACGGATTAAGGCAGGCCAACAAGCTTTCGATCTGGGCTTTTCACGGTAGGAGAGACGGTTCCGTACCAATCCAGGAGACCGAGACACTCGTCAAGCGTCTCAAGGACGCCGGCAGTAAGAAGATCAAGTTCACCGCCTACGAGGACGCTGGTCACGTGCAGGCTTGGCAAAAGGCCTACAGCAATCCGAAGACCTGGCGCTGGTTGTTCTCGCAATCATCTGTCGTGGCATACATCCCCAAGCGTTAGCGCCACCCGTATTGTCCTGTGATCGAGTTTGTGGCTCAGTGCCTCTGTTGATTTGGTG
>JBDOMX010000696.1:0-4809 GCA_039831615.1 Planctomycetaceae bacterium | reverse complement strand
CGTCAACCCGTTACAATCGCAGCGCGCAAGGCTGAATCGATTTCAGCCTCGATTTGAAGACCCACAAAATCTGCGGCAGACTGAAATCAGAGTCGCCCCCTTCCCTTGCCCTGGATATTCCGACGAAGGTGAGTACGCATGTCGCAAGTTCAAGCGTTGGTGTGTGTGTGTGGCGTCCTGGCTGTTCTTGTAACGCACCCGGTGTGCATGATTGCTGGCGAACGGGATGGGGCGCGTGCACATAAACATCATCACCAGCACATCGAGTTCAGTGTCCGTTCGGTGAAGAGTGGACGCTGGTCAGAAGCGAAGACTTGGCAGCCGGCTCGCATTCCACGCAAAGGAGATCGCGTCCTCATCAGTCGTGACACGCGGGTTGAATACGATGTCGCAAGTGACGTGGTCATTCGCCTGGTACAGGTCGTCGGTACGCTGCATTTTTCTCGTGAATGCAACACGCGTCTTGAGGTGGGGGTGCTCAAGGTACAGAACAGCGACGTGTGCTCCGAAAGCGGGTTCGCTTGCGATTTTGAGGGCGCCAACTCCGACGGTGAACCGCAGCAAGCCCGCACTGGAAAAATGCCCACGCTGGAAATCGGCACACGGGATGCCCCGATTCCAGCCAAGTACACGGCGCGGATCCGTCTGCATTTTCTAGAGGGCTTCGACAAGCGCGATGCGCCGGCACTGGTTTGCTGTTCAGCCCGGATGGAATTACACGGGGCACCATTGAGTCGTACCTGGGTGAAACTCGGGCGGAATGTGGAGGCTGCGGCAACCACGCTGGTCGTTTCCGAGGACATCTCAGGCTGGAAGGTCGGCGACGAATTGATCGTCACCGGTTCGGAACGGAGTGACCATTACGGGTCGTATCGTAACGAACCGGATGCGGTCCGTACTGAGGAACGACGGATCACAAAGATCGATGGGCGGACAGTGCATCTCGACAGGCCGCTGGCATATGCACATTACGGTGAGGGGCAATTCCGCAGCGAAGCTGCAAATCTCTCGCGGAACGTGATCGTCGAGAGTGCCGATCCACAAGGAATTCGTGGACACACTTTGTATCACGCTTACAGTCGGGGCGGGATCAGTTATGCGCGGTTAGCACATCTCGGCAAGGAAAATGTGTTGGGCCGATATGCGATTCACTTCCATCTTGTCGGTGACACGATGCGTGGGAGCCAGGTACTGGGGGCTGCAATCGTCGACTCTCACAATCGCTGGATTACTGTGCACGGCACTGAGTATCTCCTCGTCCGTGACTGCGTGGGCTACAAGAGTGTGGGCCACGGATATTTCCTGGAGGACGGAACCGAGGTTTTCAACCTTTTCGATCGCAACCTCGGTGTGCAGGCCTATAAGGGAAAGCGGCTTCCCGAACAAGTATTGCCTTTCGACCCCAACGACGGTGCTGCATTCTGGTGGTCGAACGGTCGCAACTCCTTGGTTCGCAACGTCGCCTGCGAGAACGACAAGTACGGCTACCGCTACGATTGCCAGAAACGCAGCAACTTCGATAGCAGGCTGGGGGTTCGCATGCCAGACGGTAACGTCGAACACGTGGATATCCGCACCCTGCCGATTCACCGATTCTCGCACAACGAATCACACACCGAGGGACTGTATGCCTTTGCGTTGGCAGGAACTGATGGCGTCGGCCCCGATACGCGGCATCCCCATAGTCTCGACAATTTAACGGCCTGGCAGATCCACTATGCTCTGCGTGTTGGGCTGCCGACGATGTTGCTTGAGAATGTCACAATCGATCACGCCGCGTACGGCATATACCGTCCCTGGTTCGAAAACCATGTGTACCGCAATCTGCACATTGCGCGGACGGGGGCGGAACCGTTCAATCGCGGACTCGACGATCAGAGTCGGCAACACGGTCGCATTACCGTTGACGGGCTGACATTTTCGAACCTTGGATACGGGGGCCAGATGCCATTGATTCAGATCAGCGCCAACAACGTCAGCGGTGACGCCGAGTCGCACTTCCGAGGTGTGCACGTGCGAAATCGCACGCGCGATGATCGCTGGCCACTGGTTAATCTCGGAGGCGGGCCACGTCTCAAACCCAGTACCCCGAAAGGCGTGCCCATTTACATGCATGACTACTACGGAAAGGGACGGCATGCCAAGGTTGTCAGTACGCGGGCCAAGGATCTGCTCGCCGACGGAAACGCATACCATCAGGAGCGACCACTGACCGGAAACGAATCCGTCGTCGCCGAGGTGCAGGACATCGTTTTTCCACGGTTGCTCGAACCTGTGGATGATGTTCCTCCGGCCACAATCATCACAGCGATTCGTAAACGTGGCGAGCGATTCGTAATCCGCGGAACGTGCCACGACAACGGTCAGATCGCTGCGGTTCAAGTCAACGGAAAATCGGCTACCCTGAAAAACGTCACGGCAGGTGTCGCGGATTGGGAAATTACACTAGACGCGAGTGCAGCCAGCAAGGTCGTCGCACAGGGGATCGACCGTGCCGGTAATGCCGAAGCGACCCCACATGTCGTGCGTCTCGCTCCGAAATCGAACGCTGTGGGGTCGAATCATCTCATCCGCCCATCAATCTCCACAAAACCGCGGAGTTGAGCGATCGGTCACGGCTTGCCGGATGTGCTGTCGGTGTCTTCCACACCGAGGCCCTGAAGATTTCAACAGACACGAGAACGTCACGCCTTCGCGCCGAGGTGTCGCGGTCTACGCTCCAGTGGTTCGCCAGCGTTGAACGTCGCCGGTGTCACCGGATGCATGAAGCCCTGGGGGACTCTCGGTCCGCCTGGTCGAAGTCCAAGTGTTCAGCGAATTCTGAGCACTTCGACCTCGGTCGTATCTCGAATCTCGGGTTCGTAGTACTGATAGGCAACGGTGGTCGGAGTTTGTACTTTCACGGGGTACTTGGCACGCAACTGATACTCGAATCGCGTCGTTTTTCCGTCACCAGGGATTGTGTCGAAATACAGGCTGACCTGCTGCCCCTTGGGCTCGAACTTCGTGATTACGCCGGTGTCGACGAGACGGCGGAATGATGCGGACTGGATTTCGAATCCCGGAGGAATTCCCAGGTCGACAAGTGTCATCGGAGCATTTTCAGGACGGTTGTATTTCAGAGTGACTTGAACAGTCAACAGGTCGTCAATTGTCAGTTCGTGTGTTGCATAATTGGTGGAAATCTCAAGAATCTTGTCTTTCAACACAAGGGCCTCTGGTCTCGGAACGTAATGCACACCAACGATTTGATACGACAGCAATGCGTCGTTATCGACGGACAGGGAAATCGCGTTGTCGCCCTGCTGAACATGATCCGTCAGGCTGACAAGGTGGAACACGTCGCCGGTCTCCTCGGTGATGGTCAGTGTTTTCGCTGGCTGGCCATTGACCATGATTTGAATCTTGGTGTCCTGCGTAATCTTTCCTCCACCATCGGACATCAACAGGGCTCGCATGGCTTGCACGGTAGCCTGCGTCGAATTCCAAGTTCCACGCGCATCGCGTTGGCTTGAGATCCAATCGAGTGCGAGTGCAATAAGTCTTGGGTGTGATTCTGTGTTGACCATCGCCTGCACGACGAGTGCCGTTGTTTCGACAGTCAATGAGTTGCCGTGGCTGTAGGTCAGGCCCATGTCCTTAGATGTCCGGAACAAACCGGTGTCGCTCTGTTGGGCCATATCGGACAGGCGATCGACCACGTCACTGGCGGAACGATCGCGCCGACAGGCGAACAATGCGTTGGCCACCAGCGCCAGAACGTATGGATCATCCGTATCAGCCTGTGTTTCGAGAAAGGCGATGCTGTTGTCGAGCCCCTGCAGGTTGCCTGTTCGGGCAAGTGACCAGGCGACGTATGCGGTTTGTCGAATCGTGCGGTCTGCCGAACTGGCGTCGTTTACGTGTTGGTGCCGCAGATCCTCGCCTTTCCACGTTCCGTCTGATTGTACGCGGCTCATCAGCCACGCACGTGTTCGTGTGATTAGATTGGCATCGACATCGTAGACCTGTGCCATGTCGATGAATTCGTGTAGACCATACGCCGTCAAGACCTCGTTTGCCGGCGGTCTGCCAAACCAATCGAAGCCCCCACTGTCAATTTCAAACGAAAGCAGTCTCTGATAGCCCGTCGCGATGTAGTCGAGCGCTTTCATCTCGATGTCTGGACTTGAATGTTTCGTTTCGCGCAGGTAATTGAGGACCAACACGTTGGGGTAGGTGGTTGATGACGCTTGTTCGAAACATCCGTTCGGCATCCGAAAGATCGAATCCATGCCCTCGACGACCTGGCTGAAGCCTCCGGGATACAGTTTCACGTACAGGTCGTTTCCGCCCGCAATTGCGTTTTGCGGTATGGCAATGACTTCGTTCGCCTCACCCACCAGCTTCGCATTTGCAACAATTTCGGTGCGAACACCGTCGGGTTCAACCTGCACCGTGCGCTGAACTGCGTCGGCTAATGCACTGCCCTTGGCGGTGATCGTCATTGTGTGACGGCCCGGTGTGAGCACTCGAATGCGATAGCTCGCGCTCAGCACCTGATTAGCGCCGGCTTCAACGGACTTGGTCGGTTCCTCGTCGACAAATTCAAACCAGTCCGCTTCGGCCGCCTCCAACACAATCGTCTGAGGATCGTTCAGGTAGTTAAAAATGTCGACCGGGATCGAGATTTCGTCGTTTTGGGTCAACTGGACCGGCAACTGGATATCGACAAAAAAATCCTGGAAGACACGAATGCCGCGTTGGAATGATCCTAGCCTGCCGTCTCGCGCAATGCCGCTGCCGGCGAGTCGCCAGGTGGTGATGGAG
>JBDOMX010000525.1:0-1829 GCA_039831615.1 Planctomycetaceae bacterium | reverse complement strand
GTCCTGCGCAGCGTATTCGCCGAAGACCGTATCCAGGAAGAATTCAGCCAGGAACTCGAGGAAACCACCGACTTGGCAACGACTCTGAACCCGGTGGCCGGAGGCCTTGTCTCCACCACGGTCGGTGCTGCGGCTCCCACGGCCGCCCAAGTCAACATCGAAACATCCGACAGCCTGCAAGACCCCGAAATCGACGTCCGCGTATCCGAAGTCACGATTCCCGGTGACGCGCTGCTCGCCGAAGAACTGGGTTCCGGACAGGTGAGTGGTGAAACGGGAGCGGTCGTCGACGGTTATGGAGCCGCTCTGGGACGCATCTCCCAAGAACTCATCCGGTTGATGCGCGAACAGCGTGTACACGGCGGGTGGCTGTTTGACGAATCCTTCAGCATGAAGGACGACCGAGAGGAAATTCGCGACAAGTTCGAGCAGGTCTATCACGACCTGGGACTGGCTCAGGAAAAGGATGTGAATCTCAAACGTGGTAAAGAAATCCTCTTAACCACCATTGCGAGTTACGGTCAGAAAACCAAGATGCTGACGGCAACACCAACCAACGATATCGACAAGATTCGCAAGGCGATCACCGATGTTCCAATCGACGAGTCCGGTAAAGAACATATGTGTCAGTCGATCCAGCAGGCCGTCAGACGATTTCGCCTCGCAGCACAAAAGCAAAAACGCAAGTTGGTGATCGTTGTGGTTTCCGATGAATCCGGAGACGACGGCCAGTTTGTCGACCAGGCGATTATCGAGTGCAAACAGGCGCGGGCCTCGGTTTATGTTCTCGGCCGCGAGTCGGTGTTCGGCTATCCCTATGCCCGGCAACGCTGGAAAGACCCGAAATACCAGCTCACACACTGGATCAGAATCAACCGAGGACCGGAAACCGCATTTCCAGAGTGCCTGCAATGGGACGGTCTGCGAAACCGCAGAGACGTTTACAATAGCGGCTTCGGTCCCTACGAAATGGTGCGTCTGGCTAAAGAGACCAATGGCATCTTTTTCGTCCTGCCCGGCGAAGAAGAAGACCTGTCGGGGCCCGGCGCGCACGACCGGAGGAAGTTCGACTTTTTGGCGATGAAGCAGTACCAGCCATTTTTGCTACCGCGCAAGTTGTATGTCGCGTCTCGAAATCGGAGTGAATTCCGTCGCACACTGTTTGATGTCATCGTCACTTTGAATCCCAACAAGAACGATCAACTTCCTGGTCATGACCCGGAGTTGAATATACGAGAGTGGAATTATTCGATCGATCCTGCTGAATTCCGAAAACAAGCACAACGGCAAGTGTTGCGTGCGGCGCGAGCCATGACATTTATCAACCAGGCACTGCCTTTGCTGGAGCGTATCAAACCCCTGCGAGATCAGGAGCCCTCCCAGCGGTGGCGCGCTCACTACGATCTCATCTTTGCTCAGTTGCTGTCCTATCGCGTGCGTCTGTTCCAATACCTGCTCGCCATGGATGTCCACGCCAACACGGCTCCGCAGCCGCAAGCCCAGAAACACAACGAATGGAACGTGCACCGCACGAAGCAGATGCTCGTCCCGGACGACGAACAGTTTCAGCGAATCAAGCAGGCATTCAAAGTCTCGGTCACCCAGGAGGAATACCTGGAGCATCTGGACGAGCAACGACAACTGGCCGAGAAACTCTACGACGCGGTCCACCAGGCACATCCTGGCACTCCCTGGAGCCGTCGAGCGACCACAGAATTGCGGGTGGGGTTTGGCATGAAGTTTGTATCACGTTTTCGCGATCCGCGATACAATCGGTCGGACATCAAGCTCCCGAATTTCTAAGTGGGACCACAACGCTCTGGTCCACT
>JBDOMX010000524.1:0-7622 GCA_039831615.1 Planctomycetaceae bacterium | reverse complement strand
TCGTCGATGAGATGCGCGTAAGCATCCGGGCGACTGTCTTGTAAAAACGCCTTCACCGCTGCCGGTTCCGGAGGCAGGCCAGTCAAATCGTAGTACGCACGGCGCATGAGCGTGGAACGATTTGCCTGCGGCGAGAGCGTTAGCCCGCGCGTTTGCAGTGGCGCCAGAAGAAAGGCATCGATCACATTCCCGACCTGGTCCGCCCATCGAAGCTGCGGCACGTCAGCTTTCCGTGGCGGCTGAAATGCCCAGAACTCCCGATCGTCATCGCTGATTTGCGAACGCGGTGGGAGGTCGACAACAATCTCGTCGGCTGTCGTATTGAATTTGACCCAGCGTCGAAGCTGGCCCAGTTCAGCGGCGGTCAGTTTTTCGCTTCCGTCGGGCGGCATCTGGTCGAGGGCCACCAAATCAACGATCAAACTGGCCTGGGGGTCACCAGGAACGACTGCGGGACCGCTCTCACCCCCCTGCAGCATGGTCGACAGCGTACGGAGGTCGAGTTGCGCTTCCTGGACGTCTGCTCCGTGGCATCCATGACACTTCCGAGCCAGAATGGGCAGCACGTCCCGTTCAAACGATGGCGGGCGAGGAGTCGTTGCCTCGCGCTGAGTCAACGGAGCCTCGAAGCGCGCTGCGTCACCGTCGTCCGCCCTCCCGAGCTTTCGCCCGTCGTCATGTTCCTCACTGAAACTCCGATGTTGTTCGCTGTCCGCAGGCCCGTCGGCGGCGCCGCAGTCAGCAAATCCAAACCAGATCAGTGCAACGAGGGTCATGCAACACTTCATGGAATCTCACGGCAGGTTGGTGCATGCATATCCGTCGTCACAATAACGCGACGAATGTTCAGTCAGGAGAAGAGTTCCAGCAGAGGTCGACCGCCGTCGACGATGTCGACCGGTCGGCCGAGTCGATCAGGAAGGCGCAGGCGGGGATTGATCCCCAGTGCGGTGTAGATGGTGGCTGCCAGATCTTCGGGACTCGTTGGTCGGTCGATCGGATAAGCTGCATGCCTGTCCGATGTGCCATAAGCAATTCCTCCGCGGATTCCCGCGCCGGCAAGGACCGCCGGAAAACAATGGCTCCAGTGGCCGCGGCCCCACTGGGCGTTGCCCTGGGGCGTACGACCAAACTCACCACCCCAGACGACCAGCGTTTCGTCGAGCAGGCCGCGGTCTTCGAGATCACTGATCAGAGCTGCAAAGGCCTGGTCGAAACCAGGCACCAGATAATCACGGACATCATTACTGTGCACGTGCGAGTCCCAGCTGTATCCGTCCGGTGCATCCCAGACGACCGTCACGAATCGGCTGCCGGCCTCGATCATACGTCTCCCCATGAGTGTTGCCTGCCCGAACAGATGTCGTCCATAACGGTCGCGGAGTTGTGGCGACTCGCGCCGAATGTCCAGTGCCGTGCGGATTGGCTCGGAAGCGGCAAGCGACGCTGCCTGCTGACGAATGCGACCGTACGACTCGATGGCTCCAAGCTTGTCCAGGTGGCGATGGCGTGCCTCAAATTGATCCATGAGACTGATTCGTCGATTGAGCCGGTCCAGCGGCATGTCCGCTTTTGCCATCAGACCCTTGACGCGGAAGTCGAGCTCTTCGTCAGTACAGTCGCGAAAGTATGGATTGTCCTGGGCATTTCGTTTCTGGATGTCGGTCGCAAGTCCGTTATAAGCAGTCCCCAGCCAGCCGGCGTACTGTCCGGAACGATCGTAGCCCTGAAGGTGACCGAGGCGGTTTGGCAGATAAACATAGTCGGGCAAAGCCCGCGCTTCGGCACCGCCGGATCGTTGCGACAGATATTCGACAATCGAACCCATCGACGGCCAGTCTGTATCGCGCGCATTGACGTCGCCGCCATCCGCGGCAGAACGCGTCCACTTGTGCCCGGTCTGGATGTAGTGGCACGCGTTGTGATCGTTGTGTGGGTGGGTCATCGACCTGATCACACAGAATTTGTCGGAGACTTGCGCCAGCCGCGGCATGTGCTCGCACATCATCAGGCCAGGCGTGCGCGATGCGATGGGCTGAAACGGACCACGAATGCCGCCAGGGGCATCCGGTTTCATGTCAAAGGTTTCCAGCTGGCTCGGGCCACCGAACAGGAAGAGGAACAGCACCGACTTGGCGCGCGCACCGGGAAGGAAATCAGATTGGGTTTCTTCGGCCTGCAGCAGTCGTGGCAGACTGAGACCGAACAGTCCTGCACCACCAACCTGGAGCAACTCACGTCGCGAATGTCCTGAGCAGACTCGTTTGGTATGACCGTTGATCGTCAGCATCGCACTCTCCGTCACACAAGCCGTGAAACTGCAGGGAGATCGCCAATTCCGCGTGTTTCAATCTAGCCTGAGAGCTGTCGGAACACAATTGGAAGCGTCACAATTCGTCGGCACGAAACGCATCCGTTCATTAGAAGTGGATTCAAACACTGGAAGAAACTGCAGCTCCCTTCTCCCCGCGGGAGAAGGTGGCCGACGGCCGGATGAGGGCTGTCAGCAAGTTCAAATCGACCCGCTCACCTGCCCTTTGGGCATCCCCTCACATGGGGAGAGGAACAGCAGCCTGTATTAATCACATGTCCCTCCAATCAACGGATGCACCCGTCGGCACGCAGGAAGAGACCAACAACGTCTTTTTGTTGTGCGCGTTTTCATGTACATATGTTTTCTGAGCGACCACGGAGCGTTTCCGGGCGGTCCCTCGAGTTTCCTGCGACCGTGCCGCGCCGGTTCCTGCCGAAGAAGGTGATCGTTGACTGAACACTCTGATGAGCTCGACACAGCGTCGACTGGTGCCAGTGAATCGAGGGCCGCCACCGGAAATGGAGGGAAAACCTGTTCGGCTAATCCGCCGTGACCTCCGCGCCAGCCTGATCGAAGGTGCGGCTTTTGGTGGCATGGTCGGAATTGGCGAGACGTATTTGCCCTGGCGGTGTGTTTGGGGGCTTCGTCGTCGGCGGAATTGTGCTGCAGTATGCCGACAACGACGTGCAACGTTTGCCGGCGTTCGCGCTGTTATTCGTCATGGCCGGATGTTTTCGATTGCTGTCTGCGTGGATGATCGGCCAGCAGAGTGAGCCCGTGCCGCTGCCGGCTAATATGCGGCAGATTCCCTGGAGGAAAGTGTTTCATCACCTGCATGCCAGCAGTGGCGGGAGATTGCTGCTGTATTTGGTCACGGTTCAGGCCGCAGCTCAAATGGCAGGACCGTTTTTTACGCCGTTCATGCTGAAGAAGCTGGAGTTCACCTACGGCGAACTGGTTGCTTTGTTTTCGATTGCATTTTTTTCCAAGGTCGTCGCTCTCCCGATCTGGGGACGCGTTGCAAAGAGGATTGGTGCCCGGAAGTTATTGTGGATCGGCGGCATCGGTATCGTGCCATTGAGCGCTGGCTGGCTGGTCTCTCAACACTTCGTCTGGCTGGGTTTCCTGCAGTTCGTCGGTGGGGTGACCTGGGCTGCCTACGAGCTCGCATTTTTCCTGCTGTTCTTTGAGTCCATCGCGGAAGAAGAACGGACCAGTGTGTTGACGATTTATAATCTGCTCAACACCACGGCCTGGGTCGCCGGCTCACTGATCGGCGGTTTGATCCTGCTTTACTGCGATACAAGTGTTCGAGGCTATCTTGTGGTCTTCGCACTGTCGTCGGTGGGCCGGCTTGCCGCACTTTTTCTGTTGGCCCGTATCCCCGACCTCATCGTCGATTCCGATGAAATGGGTGTTCGCACCGTTGCCGTGCGACCTGGGGCAGCGTCCATGGATACGCCGGTTCTGCCAAGTCTCCCGGACCGACAGCGCGACACGGCGTCCTGACTCACCCACATTTCTCACGGCGAGCGTCGAACGGGCACTGTCGACGCTGGCAGCGTCGACAACGTTGCCGATGCTGCCAGCATCGGTTTTAACAGACAACAGTGGCTGCCAACGAACAGCACTGCTGAAACACCGGTTTACTACATGCCGAAGCTCGGGCCTGAGAACCAATGCACGAGAACCGCGCATGCACACGAAGGACGGGTGACAGGACCGTACGGTCCGACCGTCGTTTGTCAGGAGGTCAACGGTCTGCAGAATCCGTTTTCGGGACCACGACCGGCTCGCCAATCGCTGCCGAACGTTCGGCGCATTCCATGACCAGCACCGCATTGGCGGCTTCCTGAGGGGTGATAATCGTGGGTTCGCGATCGTGGCGAATGCAGTCGGTGAAATAGTTGAGTTCGTGTGCGAGCGCCCCGACATGATGTCCGTGAATTCTCGGCCAGTACACCGTGTCGCCCATCTTTGGACCACTGCCGTCGGTCAGCTCAAATCCGGTTTCAGAACAGTCGATTGTGATCGTCCCTTCAGTACCGACGATGTCGAGTCGCGCGTCAATAACGGTGCGCACGGTCTCGGGCAGACACCAGATCGTCTCAATCACGCCCACGGCATGAGTTCCAAATTCCAGCATCGCCCAGCCGAGGTCAGGATATTCATGTCCGCTGAACCGTATGTTGCGGGCGTAGACACGAAGCGGAAGTTCTCTCATGAACCAGAGCATCAGGTCGGCGTCGTGGATGCCGTCACCCATCAACGGTGAGATCTTGTCGAGCCGGATATTGCCTGGTGCCCTGGGGAGATTCCGTTTCGCGTGCATCGACACAATGTTGCCAATTCGCCCCGCTGCGATCGCTTCCTGTGCCATGGCGATCCGTGGATCAAAGCGACAGATGTGCCCAGCCATCAAATGGCATTGCGACTTCTCTGCAAGTTTCGTTAGTTCGCGGCACTCCTCGCCGGTCGCCGCCATCGGCTTTTCCACAAAGACGTGTTTGCCTGCCAGCAGAGCCTGCTTCGCAATCTGAAAGTGCTCGCGCCAGTGAGTCGTAATACTGACAACGTCAATGTCGTGCGAATCCAGCAAACGTCGGTAATCCGTGACCGCGATCGCACCGGGGTAATCCTGCTGCGCCTCAGCCAGCTTCCTGCCGTTTCTGTTGCAGATCGCCTGCAGCGAAGCACCAGTCGCCGCGTCAATCACAGCGGCGTGGATCTTCCCAAAGCGCCCGAGACCAATCACTGCCCACCGAATGTTCTTCATAGCGGATGAGTGTATCCCGCGAAGCGGACAGGGACCACTTGCTCACCGGCGACGACTGCCGCATCAAGGCAGGAATCAGGGTCACGCAGGTCTGACGTCGAATCCAAATCCCGGTCGATCCAGCGGTCTCATGTAGATGCCTTCAGGACCGCGCGTCACGCCATTTTCCTCTTCGAAGCGGTTGTAGATCTCCGCTGGACCGCCGGGCCACGGGAGAAACATCTCGCACCAGGGAGTGTTCTCATTGCTGTACACGAAATGGGCTGCGCCACCTCGCCAACCGCCATGAGGGATGACGGGGGTTTTGCTGGCTCGAGCCAGCGCATCAATCCGTCGCAATTCTGTCAGCCCTCCGCACCAGTTCATATCAGGTTGCCAGATGTCAGCGGCGTGATGATGTGCCAGCAACTCGAAACCATAGCGCGTGTATTCATGTTCGCCTGTTGCCATCCGCGTCGAGTCCACAGCGGCATTCAAACGGCCCATCCCCACATAGTCATCCGGCATCAGACACTCTTCCAGCCAGTACACGCGATACGGCTTAAGTCGGGCGGCCAGCTGTTCGGAGTACGACTCAGTCAGTGCCATCCAACAGTCGATCATGATCTCGCCGCCAGGGCCAAGCAGTCGGCGGGCTCGCTCGACAAGCTGCTCATTCTGATCCAGGCCATTTTCGCCATCAGCCGGTCCATAGGGAAGAGCGAGCTTGAGTTTCCTGAAGCCAAATTCCACCGCCTGCTCGATGTTATTGCCTGTGCAATACCCGGGAACGCGTTGCCGATCGGCTCCCCCGAGCAGCTGATACACGGGTTTGCGCAGAGCCTTGCCAACAATGTCCCAAAGTGCGTTGTCGACCGCGCTGATGGCATGGACTGCAATGCCTTTTCGCCCGTAATAGAGCGAGCCGCGCCACATAATGTCCCATAATCGCTCGACCTGAAACGGGTCCTCACCAACTAACAGCTTGGGAAAATGTTTGTCGACCACAAACGCAGCACCTGGTCCTCCGTAACCAAACCCTGTGATCCCTTTATCGGTTTCGACCATCACGGTGTCGGGACCGAAATCCTCGGCGAAAAACAGCGATCGCCGCGGCTTGAATCGGGGGTACACGGACAGCGGATTGGCGACTTCGACCTGAGACGTATTCCATGAACCCGCTGCAGGTTCATATGCAGGCAATGGCCGCTTCGCGACGAGATTCACCGCGCGAATTGCTGTGATCCTGAGGCCACTGTTCGTTTCAGTAAAACTCAGGGAAGGCGGTTGGGGGAAACGCGTTCCGTCGTCCTCCGCCGCACGAGCTCCCTGGTGACCACACACCAGTCCCCCGGCGGCAGCGGTCTTAAGAAAAGTGCGTCGTTGCATGGCGACTCTGTCCCGGAAAACTTGTGAAGACGACGACACAGTGGCACGGTTCAGAATATCAGGGATGTCCCCGAAAACCACCAACCATTCCGTTTCTCACTAAACGGTTACTGGGTGATCTCAGGGAAAGCAAGTGGCGTGCTGGCCCATCAAACCACACGCCGCGCTGAGAAACCGCCTTCGTTGCATCCAACAAATGCTGCAAAATTGGCGATTTTATTTGCGGGTCTACTTCGTCGCTGCGTATGACGACGTGACTGATAGCGCCGGAATGGTATGGATAAAACCTGTGTTTCCAGTGACAAAACCAATTCGGCCCTGCTTCATTGGCGGCATTGCCCTTCTTCAGGTTGCATTGCTGCCATCGACGCTTCTGATGCACATCGGCTGTGATCATTCCCATCATCTGCCGGCCGTCTCCGAAGCAAAATCCAGCTGCCACAGTCGTGCTCATTGCCGACACCACGCTCACGGTGATCCTCACCACAATGAGTCTCCCCAGCCCGTCCATGATCCGGACAACTGTCCTGTCTGTCAGCTGGCTTTCGCGGGACAACTCACCGGTTTTTACATTGCTGTGGTGCCCGCCTGCGGCGTGACCGTCGTGGCCCTGGTCGCGCCACAACAGCTACTCCGCGGCGATTCCTGTTACGCACTGCCCGTTCGAGGTCCGCCCATCGTCTAGCGGACCGGCCAGCTCCCGGCAACTGCACGATTCCGCGCCGACCTGATCTGGTCCTGCCGCATGACGACGGTCAAGGTCCGCTGCTGCACAGACCAGACACAACGACGTGCGGTCTGACGCTCAGGAAAGCACGTCTGAGCGAGAGTCGGTCTGGTGTCTCCCGCGGTCACTCGAGTGCGCCGGCACTCGGCGTTACCTGACCGATTGTGAAACGGCTTCTCCTGGCTTTTGTCAATCGCATTTCTTCTGCCTTTATTTTATTGGGCATATTGTTCTGAACTGGAATACTCAAATGAAACATCGCTCCCATCACCAACGTGGCTTCACGCTGATTGAACTTCTGGTGGTCATCGCCATCATCGCGATTTTGATCTCGCTGCTGCTGCCGGCCGTGCAGCAGGCTCGTGAAGCCGCCCGACGAACACAGTGTCGCAATAATCTCAAGCAAATCGGACTGGCACTCCACAATTACCATGACA
>JBDOMX010000610.1:0-1833 GCA_039831615.1 Planctomycetaceae bacterium | reverse complement strand
GTGGCTGTTGTGCAAGTAATTCTTCCGTGATCTCAAGCGACATACAAAATGTTGTCGCCGATTCGTTCTACAAGGGCCAGGTCACTTTTACCTGTTTTTCCAAACAACCCGTGAACGCTTACGGACGCAGTGGCAATGGAATGAGCTGCCACCATTCCCCTGGCCGATTAATTCTGTGGCGCTGTGTACCGTCGGCACCCGCATCTATGCGTTTGGCGGATCCGACTACAATGCGGAACGGTTCTTTACCGACAACGATCGCGCCGGGAATCGACAGCGTTTGGGCGCGCGGCTCCTTGTCCTGGACACGCCAGCCTGGAATCCGGCTGGCGTGAACTCGAATCCTGTCCTGGCACTGCTCGCTGGGTCCACACAATGGCGGTCATCGACAACCAGCTGTACGTGATCGGTGGCGCGACGGGTGACACGAGGCGCGACGGGACGAACTACGGGTACTGCACGGTCGTCGACAACTGGCGATTCAATACGAAGGACGAACAATGGACTCGATTGCCTGATACGCCCATCGCCAGCGGCAATGTTCCTCGAAGCACCAGCAACGTCTTTCGGAACCGGTACATCATCCTGCCCGGCGGCTACCGTACAGTTATGTGCTCAATCCCGACGGAAGCATTCGCGAATCATACGGCAAAGTAAATTCCGCCAACCTGAAGAGTGGACTCTGCAATGATGTCTTTGTGTACGACGTCAGGACAACGCGATTCGGCACGGCAGATCGACTTCCGATCGACAACAACCTTCCCATGACGGTTGTTCGTGATGATCGCATCTACCTGATTGGTGGTGAAACCGGTGGAGGCGTCGTCGACGGTGAATACTATGGGCATCATCCTGATCTGCTGCTCATCGGCACGATCACGGAACGCAGCCATCAGCGTTGATGGATCATGCCGGCGTACTTCGGTACGCGGCGATCACGTGGCCTGGCGGCCGAGTCGGAGAGCGAAAACGTCGGCTTGCTCGACAGATCGAGTTTCTCAATTGGAATCTGCAGCCGGCGACGCGGAGGACGTCCCTGATTTTGCTTTCCAGGCGGGATAGTCGATTTCGAGCAGCTGACGCGGTACATCGGAATACCAGTTGTAACCCGTTCGCCGTTCGCGATGAACTTCGGCCAGCGCGTAGACCTTGATTCCGTCACGATTGCAGAAAAACGGCCGGTTGGTATCGATCTCATAATAGCGCGTCCAGATCGGAGGTGCCCTGGAATCGTCGACGACAATTCGATCGCGCGAGGTCGAATGAAACTCAAATCGGACCGGTGCCGTCTTGATGTCTTTGACGCGAATTCCCGATATCTTTGACTGATCAATCCACAACACGGCCGCTTCGATTGCTTCGACAATGCGTGGCGGCGGTGCGTCGATCTGCATCAGAAAACGCACAATTCCAGTGGATTCGACCGGACAGATCGACGGGAGTTCGTAGGATCTTGCTTTCACGGGCTCGAACGTCCTGTGACTGTGTTGCTGGCACCACGCGGTCTTGACGCCATTGACCACGATCTGACACTTCAGCGTGACGTCAATCGCACGATCCAGAGCGGCTTCTGCTTTCGTCCGACGTGCATCGTCCAGCCAGTCAAAACAGGGAGCCATCCGCCTGATGTCTCTCAGAAGTCGCATCACGCCAAGCATCACGTCGTCGTTGTAGGTCACGGCGTCAATATCAGCCCCGCGCCAGCCACCTGTCGACCTTTGCTCTCGAAAAATGTGCCTCCTCAGAAGAAACAGTGGGTAAAGTTTGGCATGGGTAGGTCTGCAAGGTTGTGGTAGAGGGCTGTTTCGTATGCATTCTGCGTGCGGAAGCCGT
>JBDOMX010000945.1:2772-7646 GCA_039831615.1 Planctomycetaceae bacterium | reverse complement strand
CAATCTTGAACTACTTAAAGTAAGGAAGTAATATGAATTCGTTTCAACATTTCTGTGACAGCATGAACCGCCGCCAGTTTATAAAAAACGCTAGCATGGGACTTGGCGCGATGGCTTTAGGGAGTCTGGCTAATCCGCTGTTTGGCAATTCACCTTCTGGTTTGCATTTTCCTGCTAAAGCTAAGCGAGTGATCTTCTTGTTCATGGCTGGTGGTCCCAGTCAACTGGATCTGTTTGATTATAAGCCGCGGCTCAATGACCAGTACGGACAGGATCTGCCCGAGTCTGTCCGGAAGGGGCAGCGTCTCACCAGTATGTCGGCTGGTCAGGCCCGCTGGCCACTGGCAGGTTCACAGTTCAAATTCAGGCAGCACGGAGATTCCGGAGCGTGGCTCAGCGAATTGCTTCCGCATACAGCAGAGATGGCTGACCAATTGTGTTTCGTGAATTCATTGCACACGGATGCCATCAACCACGACCCGGCCATCACGTTTATGCAAACAGGTTCGCAGCTGTCCGGCCGGCCTTGGGCGGGCGCGTGGCTGAGTTACGGGCTGGGTTCTGCGAATCAGAATCTGCCGTCATTCGTGGTCATGATGACTCGGGGACAGGGTGGTCAGCCTGTTTACTCACGCCTCTGGGGCAGCGGATTTCTCCCGGCCAGTCATCAGGGCGTTCGCTTTCGCTCTGGTCAGGATCCGATTCTGTTTCTGAACAACCCGTCTGGATTGACCAGAGAATCGAGACGATTGCAGCTTAACCATTTGCGACGATTGCACGAACTGAACCGGGCCGAATCCACGGCTGCTGCGATTGAGGCTCGAATTCAGCAGTATGAGATGGCGTTTCGGATGCAGACATCGGTGCCTGAGATTACCGACCTCAGCGACGAGTCCGAAACCACGTTTGATTTGTACGGCCCGCAGTCCCGTTCGCCTGGCAGCTATGCGGCGAACTGTATTCTTGCCAGACGTCTCGTGGAACGCGGCGTCCGCTGCGTGCAGTTGTTTCATCGCGGCTGGGACCAGCACAGTGACCTGCCGAAAAACATTCGTGGACAATGCGAGGAAACGGACCAGCCTTCCGCGGCGCTCGTCAGGGATTTGCGGGCACGTGGTCTTCTGGACGATACGTTGGTGGTATGGGGTGGTGAGTTTGGCCGAACCAGTTATTCTCAGGGAAAACTCACGCCAAACAGCTATGGTCGTGACCATCATCCACGCTGTTTTTCCATTTGGATGGCGGGTGGAGGAATTCAACCGGGCCTGTCGTACGGCCAGACCGACGAATTTGGGTATAATGTGGTGCAGGACGGTGTGCATGTGCATGATCTGCAGGCCACGATCCTTCATTTGTTTGGTCTGGATCATGAGCGTCTGACGTTTAAACATCAGGGGCGCAGGTTTCGACTGACGGACGTGCACGGAACGGTGATCCGCGGCATTCTGGGCTGACGATATAAGTGACAATGAAATCCATTCGAATGAATACGAGCGTGCAGTCGGTTCTGATCTGCTCGACGATCTGGCTGGCGACGAGCTCGATTCGGGGAGCGGACGGAATTGATTTCAATCGTGATGTCCGACCGATTCTCGCAGACCACTGTTTGACATGTCATGGTCCGGACAGTCAGCAGCGCAAGGGCGACCTTCGGCTGGATGTGCCCACCAGCGTCTTTCAGGACCGCGATGGATATCGTGTGATCGATCGGGAACAGCCGCACCGAAGTGAGTTGCTCGCGCGGATCACGAGCGACGACGAGGATTTGCGGATGCCGCCTGCGGACTCGACCAGTCAGCCGACGCCGCAGGAAATCTCTACGCTTCGGCAGTGGATCACAAGTGGGGCGGAATGGACGGCTCACTGGGCCTTTGTGCCGCCTCAGCGTTCTCCCGTGCCAGCCACACAGCAGTCTGGCTGGCAGCGTAACGACATCGACGCCTTCGTGCTCGCGAGGTTGGAACAACAGAATCTGGCTCCGTCCGACGAGGCCGACCGCTATACACTGATTCGACGCGCGACGCACACCCTGACCGGATTGCCGCCGACTCCGGACGAAGTCGATGCCTTTCTGCAGGATCAATCGCCGGAGGCGTACGAACGCGTGGTGGATCGTCTGCTTGATTCCGCTTCGTATGGTGAGCATATGGCCGTTGGCTGGCTGGATGCCGCTCGCTACGCCGACAGCGCGGGCTACCAGGCCGACTGGGAGCGCTTCATGTGGCCGTGGCGAGACTGGGTGGTGCAGGCATTGAACGACAACATGCCGTTTGATCAGTTCACGATTGAACAGCTGGCCGGCGACATGTTACCGGATGCGACCATGTCACAGCAGCTGGCAACCGGCTTCAATCGCAACCACCGTATCAACGACGAAGGCGGGAGTCTGGATGCTGAATTCGAAGTTGAGTACGTCGTTGACCGAGTCGACACGACGAGTACCGTCTGGCTGGGATTGACGGCGGGTTGTGCGCGCTGCCACGACCACAAGTACGACCCTCTGTCACAGCGCGAGTTCTATCAGCTGTATGCGTACTTTAACAACGTCCCGGAAAAGGGCATCGATGGCCGGAAGGGAGCTGCACGGCCTTTTATCGACGTGCCCAATCGCGAGGTCCAAAACAGGCTGTCCCAATTGACGGCGGAACTTGAGCAGCTGGAAGCGGGCACAGGCGCCGCGGATCGTCTCGAGGAAATCAGGAAACAGACGGAGTCACTGCAAAAGAAGGCGACAACTCAGGTCATGGTGATGCAGGAACAGGAGCCTCGCGAACCCACCTGGCTGCTCAAACGCGGCGCTTATGATCACCCCGACAGGAGTGAAGTTTTGGCACCGGCGCTGCCTCAGGTTTTCCAGTCCATGACGGACCACGGTCCCGCCGATCGATTGCAGCTGGCTCGCTGGCTGGTAAGTCCGGACAATCCGCTCACGGCGCGGGTTATCGTGAATCGTCTCTGGCAGCATCATTTTGGAACGGGTTTGGTGAAGACGTCTGAGGATTTTGGGACGCGAGGCGATCCGCCGTCGCATCCGAAGCTGCTGGACTGGCTGGCCACGGAGTTCGTGCGACTTGGTTGGGACATGAAATCCATGCACCGACTGATTGTCACCAGCGCCGTGTTTCGCCAGTCATCCCGTCTGACGCCGACGCTTCACAATCGTGATCCCGACAATCGATTGCTGGCTCGTGGTCCTCGATTGCGGCTCAGCGGGGCCGCCATTCGCGATCAGGCGCTGGCGATCAGCGGATTGCTGAACCCAGCCATAGGCGGTCCGCCGGTGAAACCGTATCAACCGGAAGGACTCTGGAAGGAGCTCTCATTTGGTACAGGAAAGACGACGATCGATTTTTATGTTCAGGATCATGGAGACCGTCTTTATCGAAGAGGGCTCTACACGTTCTGGAAACGGACAGTTGCTCCGCCGCGGATGGCTGTTTTTGATGGGGGGTCGCGCGCCATGTGTCGGGTTCGCAGTGACCGCACGAACACGCCACTTCAGGCACTCACCCTGCAAAATGATGTCACATTCGTGGAGGCGGCCCGGCATATGGCAGAGAGGATGCTCGCCACTGACGCAGGCGACGCCGCTGTCGGTCTGACACTTGGCTGGCGTCTGGCCATGACGAGGCCACCGGCGGCGGATGAGCTGCATGTCCTGCGGGCTGCCCTCGATCGCAACCTGAAGGTCTTTCAGTCGAATCCGCAACAGGCCGTCGAATTGCTCAGTAACGGCGAATCGGCCCGCAACGAGGATCTGAACGCAGAAACACATGCTGCCTGGACCATGGTGGCCCTTTCCATCCTGAATCTGGACGAAACGATCACACAGGAATGACTTCACGACTTCCAAATTCGCTGGCCAGCCGGCGCCTCGACCTGACACGGCGTCACTTCTTTGGACGAGGTGCCTCCGGTCTCGGCCTGATTGCGCTTCAATCATTGCTGTCTCGTGACGGCAGAGCGGCTGATCGAACCGATTTGTCTGCGGTGACGCATTTTGCGCCCAAAGCCAAACGAGTGATCTATCTGTTTCAGAGCGGCGGGCCGTCGCAGATGGATTTGTTCGACCATAAACCGCAGATGCAGCCGCTATTCGACAGGGAGTTGCCGGACAGCGTGCGGATGGGGCAGCGCATCACCACCATGACATCGAAGCAGAAACGGTTTCCGGTGGCTCCATCGATCTTTCGTTTTCGGCGACATGGCCAGAGTGGTGCTCTGCTGAGCGAGTTGCTGCCACACACGGCAGCAGTGGCGGATGAACTGTGTTTCGTCAAGTCGATGGTCACGGAAGCGATCAATCACGATCCTGCCATCACCTACTTTCAAACCGGAACTCAACTGTCCGGGCGCCCCAGCATCGGGTCGTGGTTCAGCTACGGACTGGGATCAGAGAATTCCAACCTGCCCGCCTTCATTGCGATGACGTCCCAGGGCACCGGACTCAAGAGCGCGCAGCCATTGTACGATCGCCTGTGGGGCAGCGGGTTTTTGCCGACGACGCATCAGGGAGTCAAATTGCGCGGCAGCAAAGACCCGGTGTTGTACCTCAACAATCCTCCAGGTGTGTCGCGCGAAGTCAAACGCGCCATGCTGGATGACGTGGCCGCGTTGAACCGCAAGCGGCTGGACGTCGTTGGCGATCCGGAAATCGCGACCCGGATCGCTCAATATGAAATGGCCTTCCGCATGCAGACATCAATTCCTGAATTAGTGGATTTCTCAGACGAACCTCAAAGCGTGATCGATCTCTATGGTCCCGACGTGCACACGCGCGGGAGCTACGCTTCAAATTGTCTGCTGGCTCGACGATTGTCCGAACGTGGTGTCCGATTTGTGCAATTGTTTCACAAGGGCTGGGACCAGCATGG
>JBDOMX010000945.1:0-2762 GCA_039831615.1 Planctomycetaceae bacterium | reverse complement strand
GCAGCACTCATTCGGGATCTGCGTCAGCGAGGCCTGCTGGATGAGACGCTGGTGGTCTGGGGCGGTGAGTTCGGCCGGACCGCTTACTGTCAGGGCGGACTGTCGCGAACGAAATACGGACGAGACCATCATCCCAGGTGTTTTACGATCTGGATGGCCGGCGGAGGCATCAAGCCGGGGATGTCGTGGGGTGAGACCGACGATTTTTCGTACAACGTGACGGCAAACCCCGTCCAGGTTCACGACGTCCATGCCACCATGCTGCATCTGATGGGGATTGACCATCGTCGATTGACCTATCGATTTCAGGGACGTGACCATCGCCTGACCGATGTCCACGGACAGGTTGTCGAGTCATTGCTGGCGTAATTCCTGATTCGACTGATTGGCAACGGCGTCGTCGTCCCGCAGGTCGAGGGAGGTCAGAGTTCATTCGCCGCGTACACTGGCATTGCTCTCGCCGGTTGCCGTTGCTGACCTTCTTTTTCCATCTGCACCGCATCCGCAGTAAACCTCTCCTGAGAAAAAAACTAATCATGGAACTTGCAGCAAAATTCGATTCCGGACTGACGTACGAATCGTTTCTGAGCAAATATGCGACAGACGATCAAAAACAGCGATGGCGGGCAATACACGATCGCGTGCATCTGAGTGACAGCCAGCGGAAACTGTTGTCAGAGTTTACGAGGGAGATGAAGGTCCTGGTTTTTGCGGGCGCGTGGTGTGGCGACTGCGTCAATCAGTGCCCCATCTTTGAACACTTCGCGGCGGTCTGCGACAGAATTCAGCTTCGTTTTTTCGATCGCGACGACCATCCGGATTTGGGTGAGATGCTGTCCACGTGCGGCGCTCCACGTGTGCCGTCGCTGCTGTTCCTCAGCGAAGACAATCATGTTTGTGGGCGGTATGGAGATCGTACACTGTCGAAGTATCGCGACATGGCGGGCACACAGCTTGGTGCCGCCTGCCCTTCCGGAATTGCGGCGGATGATGTGTCATTGCTGGAACAGGTGACGCAGGAGTGGCTCAACGAATTTGAACGCATCCAACTCATGCTGCGGCTTTCCGGACGACTTCGGAAGCTGCACAATGATTAGCCCGTATGATTCACTCAGGCCGGCCAGGTAAACCCGTGCAGTGCCGGAACTTCGGTGTGACGTTCACATTCCTGGGAGCATCCGCTGGTTGTGAGGACCTGTGGATTGGGCAGGCTCTGGTTCCGCTCCGCTTTGTGAGGGGTGGGGATGCCCAAATGGGCAGGTGACGGGTGGAGATGAGATCGATACCCGCCCCTCATCCGGCCTCCGGCCGCCTGCTCCCGGAGGGAGGAGGAAACAGCGGTTGCGTGCAGTTTTCAGATTGTCACCCGTTGAACGGATGCGCCATCAGTAGTAAACAGCTCCGTCGCTCTCGCGATTCGGTCGTCCGTGGAGTAAACTGGACCGTCGAGACAATGATCGATCGTGTTGTCATAACCCCAGGTCAACGAGGAAACTCATGCTCAGAATGACTCTCATAACATTGGTGCTGCTGGTTGGGACGCCGGACATACTGTCCGCGGACGATGCGTCAGCCACAACCAGGGAAGTCAAACTCAAAACGTTAACTCTTCAAGTGCCGGAAAGCTGGAAGCAGACTCCTGCACGCAGTTCAATGCGGCTGGCGACTTATGAGATTCAGGCGGCGAAGGACGACGAGGAAAAGGCCGAACTCGCCATCTACAGTTTTCCCGGTGGCGGAGGATCTGTCGAAGCAAATATCACGCGCTGGATCGGTCAGTTTGAAAGTAAGGGCCGCAAACAAAAGGTCACGAAGGGTAAAGCTGGCGAAAACACTTACTACGTCGTTGAGGTGTCCGGGACGTACAACAAACCCATCGGACCTCCCATTCGCCGGCAGACAAAACCAGTGGAAGGTTCCCGCATGCTGGCGGTCATTTTGCAGCTGGATTCCGGAGTTTTCTTTCTGAAGATGACCGGTGGCGACGAAATCGTGAAAGCACAGGCGAAAGCCCTGCGGAACTCGTTCGGCGGTACGATCGAGGGCGAAGAAGAACACGAAGGCTAGTCACGAAGCGACGGTTCCTGGATTCTTTCCGTGAAGCTTCGGGAAGGGTCGGCTGACGGCTGGGTCCGGGTGTCCTGCCAGGACCGGTTTAACCTGGCAATCCAATGTCGCAGCGAGACAGGCGACACAATTCGTTGCCGATTTCGAAGCGTCGGCAGGCTTCCGGCCGCTGTTCATAATGCAGACAACGTCGGGTGTTCATGTCAAACCAGACACAGGGAAGATCGTCGAAATGTTGATCCGCGGCGATACGGTCGTCGATCAGTTTTTGCTGTGCATCGGTCACGTCCCAGACGGCCTCTTCGCCGGGTTCAAAGGGCGGCACGGGAGTCTTCATACAGCAGGCGCCGCAGTCATCACACGATTCGATCACCGGAAGTTGTCCCCGACGGAGCCTTTGATGTTCACCAGCTGTCATCACTCACCTGTGCATGGAATGCAGACCAGTTGACGGATCAGTCGCCACATCAGGATTCGGGCTCAACGGATTCCCAGGACGACCTGATGTTCAGTCAGGTGGAATCCGGGCTGCGTGCCGAATCCATCACGCTGCGAATTCGCTGGTTTGGGTTGTGTGTCGGATACATTATTGCCAATGTCGGGGGGCTGCTCAACGAATCCGTTTCACGCAATCAGCCGGCCCTGAATGCAATTCTGACTCTGGGAGCTGTGTACGCCGTCATTGACACGTGGTG
>JBDOMX010000850.1:0-7650 GCA_039831615.1 Planctomycetaceae bacterium | reverse complement strand
CAATGACGACATCAGCTGCAGCAAATCCCTCTTCAGTATTTCCTTTTTCAAAACGGATATGGTCGGCGACGTTGCCAGGTTGCGCCGGCCGGTCATCGAGAGTATGTGTGATCAGTTCATCATGCAGTAATGGAGCGTCATCCTTCATGGCGTCAAGCACCCAGGTCACCGCCGGCAATGGTTCGTATTCAACCTTGATTCGTCGTGCTGCCTCTTCTGCCAGATGCCGGTCCGTCGCAACAACAGCTGCCACCGCATGCCCTTTGTAGAGCACCTTCTTTCGAGCCAGAACGTTGCCGGACAGATGCGCGTAGTTGACGCAGCCCTCGCCAAGATCATCGACCTTGTCCCATGGATCCGGAAGGTCGGCGGATGTACAGGTCGCCAACACGCCAGGCATCCGCTCCGCCGCGCTGGTATCGATCGATACAATACGCGCGTGTGCATGGGGGCTGCGAACGAATGCGCCGTGAGCCATGTTCGGCAGGTGCAGGTCGTCGGTGTAAACGGCCTTACCCGTAACCTTGTCGGCACCATCGTGCCGAATAGGTCGGGTGCCGATCACTTTGTAGTCGGTGGTTGTTTCGTCGGCAGCGATGTCGGTACTCATCAAACCTTCTCCTCCGTCAATGACGGTCTGTTCTGGCTGTCGCGCGGAACCCACTGGCCTGGTCGCTCGAGTCAACTCTCACTGCAAATCTAATTCGATCTGGCGGCGGTCTGCACGGCACGGACAATCTTGTCGTAACCCGTGCAGCGGCACAGGTTGCCAGCCAGACCAAAGCGGATCTCTTCTTCTGTCGGATCCGGATTTTTTTCCAGAAGTGCCTTCGCCGTGACGATGAATCCCGGAGTACAGATACCGCACTGCAGTGCAGCCCCTTCGAGAAAACACTGCTGGACAGGGTGCAGGTGCCGGTGTTCAGCGATGCCTTCTATTGTTTCGATGGTTGCCCCTTCGACTTCCACTGCCAGTACGAGACAGCTGTCGACCGGTAATCCATTCAGCATCACTGTACAGGCTCCGCAGTTGCCGTTGTTGCAACCTTCTTTGCAGCCTGTCAGCGACAGTTCGTCGCGCAGAATTTCCAGCAGACTCTGTCGAGCCAGACAAAGGAACTCGACCGTTTCACCGTTGATTGTTGTTGTAACATGTGTCTTCACGTCGCTGGTGCACTCCTTATGTCAGGACCGGACAATTCGACTGGCCACGGGACGTGGTTCAGGCTGTTTATTGTCAACAGGGGAGTTATTTGCGGGCACGTTCGCACGCTGTCTTCAGCGTCCGTTTTGTAAGAACGCCCACCAGATGTGTACGATATTCCGCTGGGCCTCGCATGTCGTCAATCGGTGACGCGACACGTTTGGCAAGTTCACCAGCCTCTGCGAACACGGCATCGTCAGCCGATTGGCCGCAAAGCCATGTGGATGCATCTTCGCAAAATACGGGGGTTGCTGCGACCGCGGACAAGGCGATCCTTGCCTGTTCGATTCTCTGACCGCTTTCATCCAGTTGTACCCATGAGGCTGCTCCGGCAACGGCGATATCCATCTCATTGCGCGGGATGAATCGCTGATAAGCTGATCCACTGCGCAGCCCTGGTGCCGGCAGCGTCAAATTCACCAGCAACTCACCGGGTTCAAGACAGTTGCGACCGGGAGCCGTACAGAACTCTCTGACAGGAACACTCCGCCGGCCGGACGGACCAATGATGTTTGCCAGCGCGTCAAGCGCAATGAGCGGTGGTATCGAATCTGCCGCCGGCGAGGAATTGCAAAGGTTCCCCCCGACACTCGCACGGCTCTGAATTTGCCAACCGCCGATGATGTGCACGGCATCGGCCAGCGCCGAGTATGCTGCCGCAACCTCCTGATTCTCATAGATCTGCCAGCACGGAACACTGGCGCCTATTTTCATCCCTTCCTCGCGGGAAAAGTCAAGGTTCGTCAGCTCGGGGATCTTCTTGACGTCGACGACCAGTTCAGCGCTGCGGTGGCCTTCCCGAAGCTGGACAATAATATCGGTGCCACCTGCGAGAACTCGAGCACGATCTCCGGCTTCGGCGAGTTGTTTGACCGCTTCGTCCAGTTGAGTGGGCGCGGTGTACTCAAAATCAATCACACGGTGTTCTCCTGGGGTTCGACCTTCGTACTCATCAGTCAGGAAGGTATTTGACTTGTTTCACCAGTGGCACTCAAGGAATCAGCTACGGCTCAATTGAAGCCAGAGGTTTTCGGTGGAGTACGTTTTCTGGAATTGGTTGCTCGTCAAAGTCGGGCCCCTTCCACGTGACATCAAGCGCCCAGGTACCGCCGGCGTTGAAATAATTGACGCGAATCGGGTGCAGCCCGGCCTTCATCGGGATCATGCCCGAGGCGGAACGTATCCCGTGTACTCCGTCGTTGTCCACAACAAGGGTATCGCCAATATACAGGCGGCTGCCATCGTTCGACGACGTGGCGAACATGTAAACACCGTCCTGCGGAATATCGATTAATCCGCTGAAATGAAGTGCGTAAAACAGATCCCGTTCGCGCACGTCAATGTTGAAATTCGGCGCGATAAACTCGGATACGAGATCGGCCTCTTTAACGCTGTCCACTCCGGCGTAATCGCCGTGATAGTAACGATAATTCAGACCCTGCTGAGTCACGCCAGGACTCACGCCCTCGCCAAAGTCCTCGGGAGTAAACTGTGTGTAGGTGGCTTTGGCCATGTTTGTACAGATTTTGCCCTCGATGAAGCCTCGCGCCGAGACGGTCACGGTTTCACTCAGCTTAATGGGGCCTTCGTAGATGGGTGAGTCCCCCGTAACCCGGGAACCATCGAGTGTGTAGTGAATTTGGGCAACGGCTGGTTCGGCAGTTACGTGCAAGTCGATTTCACCGGTAAATCCTCGGATCGTACGATCAAACGTCACCTTTCCGTATTCACCATTATTGTGTGAAATGGCGAATTCGATGACCTCCATATTGTCCTGAATATCGAGATGCTGCTGTTGACGCAGTTCCGCATCGGCTCCTGCCAGCAAAGCAGTATCATCCCAGGACTCCTCGGCGATTGCTTTGTAGACGGTGCGTGCCACGCCGTAGGCTTCGTGGGCGTCCATGCGTTCTTCAACGCGAATATTCATGGCTTTTTGCAGCCACAACTGATCGAGGCTGTCCAGACACCACTCGGCGCTGAGCTTTGAAGCACGCACAGGTTGCTCGTCCACCTGAACGATGACTGGGTTGGTGTGCGATGCAGCGAGAATGCGGAGGGCGACCCAGCTGCTGCGTTCGATCTCTACATCAAACGAAACGGGGATCTCTGAACCGTCTGCGAGGATTTCCTGCTGATCTACGGCTTCCCCGTTGACAACGAGTTCCAGCATGACGTGGCGTGTGTCACCGATGCGGGCGCGCTCCAGGTGCCAGTAAGGTTTAGCGGAGTAGGGGAGATCACGAATAGGGATCTGCTCACGATTCGTGCGGAGTAATTCCCCTTTCACCAACGTGTCCCAGTTGCCTTCACCCGCAAAAACTGTGCGGGGTTCCTCGTCCAGCAAGGCAGCGACCGTCGCAGTGACGTGAACCGATTTCGGTTCGTCAATCTTCGCGATGCTCCCTTCCGCGTTACCCGGTTCGACATCGTTCACAGTGAAGTCCATGATATGGCTGGAACCATCGGACACATACGAACGCCCGGCCTGCACGCCACGCACCCAGTCTGGATAGCTGATTTTTGCGGCATCATCGAGTTTGACATAGCTGCGTCCCAAACCGACTCGTTCGCCATAAATACACGGAAAATCGGTTTCACCGCTGGCCTTCACTGCAAAACCACAATTCATCATGTGATACCAGAAGTTGAGCTCCCAAACATGCGGCGTATCGATGGTGGAAAGGAAGTCCACCGCATCGTGTGCTGCATGTACAAGGGATTCCTGGGCACCAATACCGTCCATCGGCGGTATGACATAGTTGGGCAGGCGGGCTTCAGGAAAGACATCCAGACCCCAACCTGAGTGCGCCGCGCCGGTCACAGCACCCTGCTCCTTGGCCCATTTCACGATTGGCAGGCCCCAGCTCGGCCACTCGCTCTTCGCGCTGGTACCCGGATAATCGTCTTCACTCAGGCCCAGCAGACACAGGTGGCCGGTGTGATCACTGGGGAATTGTGACACTTCAACATCGTAGCGAATCACATTTTGATCCGTGGAAACTTCATCTGCGACCCCGCAGAAGTTGTTTTTCTGGTACTCCCAGCCCGGGCCCCAGGTCAAAACGTTCCCGATGTTCAGACCTTCGCCCTGAATATGTCGCAGCATGACAGGAGCTTCGACACCGATCGCCGGACTTTGATAGTGCAAACATCCCGAGGCATGAATATGGTGATCCCCCGAAATCCAGCCTCTGGCTTCAGGATCAATCCAGCGTGTCAGCTGCAACTCCACCGGGTGGCTTCCTGCGTCCGGGACATCGACGCTCTTCGTTTCGCGAAGATACTCCGGACCACGGCCATACGTGATGTTGTAACGCCCCGCCGGCAGCATCACAGACTCGCCACTGGCGCGATAAATCTGTTCCTGAAAGAAAAAATCCGGCGCCGTGCGGCGCGCGGGCAACGGATACAGCTGCTCCTTTTCATCCTGAATAACGAGGGAGCCGGTCGCGGGTGTGCCATCGTGATCTTTGATGTGAAACACAACGCTTACGGCAGGTTGGCATTCGAAGAGGACATGCAGGTCGTTGCGGAATCCGATGTCCTGTGTCCCCTGACCGATATTAAATGCCATATGCCCTTCTCGCTCGCCCGCGTCGCGGCTGAATACTGTCACGATCCGGTATTCGACCGGTAGGCCACTCAGGCGAGGGTTCAGGGGCTTCTTGTCCAGCATCTCGACTTTCATCCAGCGTTCTTCCACTTCGCTGGAGCTGATTGCGCCTTCCTTCGCAAAGTCCATCGTCGGTTGACTGTTCCTGCTGTTGATCTCCAGTCGCGCCGTTACCCGTGGTTCGTTGTGTACTCTCACCAGAAACACTCGCCATCCCTGCTGTTGCAAACGGGCATCGCATTCACCGCGCGACACTTTCACGCGGGCTTCGGGATTGATGTGCACATCGACCAGAGTGTAGGTATTCAGAATCCGCTGGAGACTCGCAATGGACTCTGCATCCGATTCCACCGACATCGCGGCATTCAATGCGTCCACATCGGCCTTCGACAACGGGCTTCCAGCAAAGTCCATGGCCTCGATCAGACGACGCGCCTGCGACATCAGAGGCTGGCGATCCACGCCTTGAACGATTTCCAGGCGGTCGGGAGAGCTTGACTGATCTAATACCGATGATTCGACTTGTGAGCCGACATCCGGCGCGTTGACCGGCGCGCTGACCGTTTCGTTATCGGGGTCCGGATCTGTTTTCGATTCGCAGCCTGCAGCCGCCATCAGCACCAGAGACCCGAACAACCACCTGGCCAATCTCAATTGATCTTGATAAGACACGGATATCATTTTCATTCTCCGGTGCAGAGCCTGGTGTGCTGCCAATTCCCTGATCCGACGACGCGATCAGGGCACGTCTCTGATGATGTTCCGTGTCATCGATCTTGCAGATGCAGAGCGACGGGCTGTGCAACTCACAACCGTTTATCGTGCGGGGCATCGGTAGAACGCAAAATCTCAAACAGGATGAATTCAGAACTGGCCTCAACGATAACATATGCGTCATACTTCACAACGAACACGAATTCAGCTGAACGGGTGATGTCACAAGAATCCCCCAAAAAAATGACCTTCATGCTTAATTCAGACGATCCAGCGATTTTCTGATCAACCCGCGATGACTGACAGGGGACCAGGTCCAATGCAGTTCCGAATACAAATTCAACTCGCCGCAGCGCTGGCCTGTCACGTTGTTTTCAGTCCGACCATCGTATCGGCACAGAAAGACAGGCCTGCGCAGGAATCCGGCGATTCAGGCATGCCGGAGGCGGCCGTCAGAGCCACACAGGATTTTGAAGTGACTGGGGATGGTCGTGCAAACGCCTGGTCGTCAGCCATCTGGATTGACCTGCACAAACGAGCGGCCGCAAGTCACAACTACACAACTCGATTCAAGACCCTCTACTCTGAGACGGGCATCTACTTCCTGTTCGATGGAACTGATTCTCGCCTGACTGCCACCATGGAAAACGACTTTGACAATCTTTGGACCGAAGACGTGTTTGAAGTCTTCCTTTGGACCGACGAGTCACATCCGATCTACTTCGAGTACGAGATTTCTCCGCTTAACAGGGAGCTGCCCATTCTCGTCCCCAATTTCGGCGGACAGTTTATGGGATGGCGACCATGGCGTTATGAAGGTGATCGCAGGACCCGGACGAAAATCAGTATTAAGGGTGGACCGGCAAAGTCCGGAGCTCAGATCGATGGTTGGTCCGCCGAATTCTTCATCCCGTACGAGCTGCTCAATCCGTTACAGAATGTCCCGCCGAAGCCCGGCACCAGATGGCGCGCCAACATGTACCGCGTTGACTACGACGAGGAAAGCATGACACAGTGGGACTGGTCGCGGGTGGGGCCCAGCTTTCATGAATACGATAAGTTTGGCACGCTTGTTTTTGAATGAGCCGTGTTAGTGACAAGCCTGTCAGCCCGATCCCTTTCAGAGCAATCGGTCCGAAGATTCACAGCCAGAACATGTCACTCCTGCGCCACATGACACAGCACACATGTGTTGATCAGTGCCTGAGGGTCCAGTTGGTGATCGTCTTCAGTATATGGTGCCAGTTCGGCGTGGCATTGAAGGCATTCGAGTTTGCGATTCTGTGCGACGCGGTGAGCCTGTTCGAAGTGCCAAAAGCCTTCGCGCGGATCACTGATAAGCGATTCAACGTCGTGGCAACTCACACAGCGTTCGGTCGTGCCAGTGCCAACCACCGTTTCTGGTGGTGGCTGCCCAAGGATCGACCAGGCGGCCGCGCGGCCGGTGACGACACACGGGCCGAGAAACGTGCCCTCCAGTGCCGCTTTGCCGTTGATTCCCGCCAGCCCTGTCAATTCACCCACCGCATACAATCCAGGAATCGGCTGCCGACGTCGATCGACCACTCGACACTGACGATCAATGGCCACTCCGCCCATGCTCTTCCGGGTCAATGGCCAGGATTGCATGGCATAAAACGGTGGAGTATCAATCCTGGGTGAGGCTGTATTGTTGTACTCCGTGCAGTCCGGGCCGAACCGGTGGAAGTCTTCATCGAGTCCCTCGTCAACCAGCTGATTGTAACGCCGGACAGTGGCCACAAGATTCTTCGATGGCAAACCGACTTGTTTGGCAAGTTCCTGAACAGAGTCTGCCTGAGTCACCAAATCAGGATTGCTGATGATCAGACGGTCGATTTTTTTGAAATCGGCCCAGTCCGAACCGGACACGACAAACTCGCGTTTGCTTGATTCATCGAAAATCCACCAGATCGTCACTTGTTCCTGTTTGAGCATCGGGGGCATCACGTCTTTGGCCCAGTTGTGGAGATTCGCGAATCGACGGCCCTGGGGATTGACGATGATTCCATGCATATTGGCGGCACTCAATCCACGGTCACCGTTCGGCTGCCGTGGGTCAGGAATGCCGGTGAAGTAATTCCACTGGTGATCCATC
>JBDOMX010000855.1:0-7652 GCA_039831615.1 Planctomycetaceae bacterium | reverse complement strand
GAATCGTTCCACGACGATTTGGCCTTTTTCATGCGCGCTGAGTTTCCTCCCACAACCTGTGGCTGCCGGAAACTGGATGTGCCCGGTTTTTAGAGCAGTTTTCGAAATGTCGTAGCGGGTTCTGGCTCGCGGGGACCAATGAGTGATGGGCTCTGGCACTCCCGCCGCGGCCACGAATCAGCGTAATACGCTGTAGCCCGAATTACTGACGCCAGGCCCGTCAGGCCCAAAATCGTCACTCTGGGGGACAGAGCAGACGCGCTGGCTAAAAGTGGACAGTTCGACGGTCGAGGACCGCTGGTTGACACAACATCTATGCGGAGTTTGGAAACCAGCGAAATCTGCAGCGATCCGGTGCTTCAAAGAATCCAGGAAACCGGTACACTCCTCGGCCCGACTGTGCCTTCGTCCCTGCATCGCTTACGCCTGCCACTGCCGTCCTCATTCTTCCTATGGCAAAACGTCCTCGTATCGAAGATCGCGTTGAACAACGCACACAGGAGATGGGGCAGAAACTACTGGAGCGGCTGGAACATCGGTCCCCCTCAATGTTTCATGGGCGATGGTGGGAAAACCGCCTGCTCAACTGGGCCATGGAAGACGAAGCGGTCAAAGTGCAGATGTTCCGCTTCGTCGACGTGCTGCCGATGCTCAACGATCACACGTCCATCGCGCGGCACCTGGAAGAGTATTTCCAGGAAGTGCGTGAGCGTTTGCCGTTGGCAGCACGGCTGGGACTTGATCTGTCGACCAGTAACAGCATCCTCAGCCGAGCTCTGGCATGGAACGCGCGCACCAACGCATCCCGCATGGCTCAACGCTTCATTGCAGGGGAATCAGTCAGCGAAGTGCTGGAATCGGTGCAGAAGCTGCGACGATCCGGCTACGCGTTCACGCTCGACCTGCTGGGCGAAGCGGTCATCAGCGACGGTGAGGCGGACCGCTATCAACAGACGTACCTGGATCTCATCGAGGGGATGTCGGAGCGAGTCGGCAGCTGGTCGGAAGTCGACAGCATCGATCGCGACAGCAACGGTGCGCTGCCCCGGCTCAACGTCTCTCTCAAACTGTCCGCGCTGGACAGTCATTTTTCGGCGATCGACCCGGTCGGCACCGCACAACGTGTCTCCGCGCGGCTTCGCCCAATTCTGCGGCTGGCCCGGGAGCATCACGCGTTTGTTCATATCGACATGGAACAACATGACTATAAAACGTTGACGTTCAACATCTTCAAACAGATCCTGCTGGAAGACGAATTCCGCGACTTCTCCGATGTTGGCATTGTGGTGCAGGCCTATCTGACCGATGCCGCAGCCGATCTGAAGGACCTTCTGACCTGGACAAAGAATCGCAAAACGCCCATTACGGTGCGTCTGGTCAAAGGAGCCTACTGGGACTACGAGACTGTTGTGGCCGAGTACCGCAACTGGCCATGCCCGGTCTATCAACGAAAGTGGCAATCCGATGCAGGCTTTGAAGCAGGCGCACGGTTTCTGATGAAGAACCATCAGTGGCTGCGACCAGCTCTGGGCAGCCACAACCTGCGCAGCCTCGCACATGGACTGGCGTGGGCAGAAGAGTACAAGGTGCCGGACCAGGATCTGGAGATCCAGATGCTGTATGGCATGGGCGACGAAGAGGCGCGGCTGTTTTCAGAAATGGGTCATCGCGTCCGCATCTATACGCCGTTCGGCCAGTTGATTCCCGGCATGGCCTACCTCGTGCGCCGGCTGCTCGAAAACACTTCCAACGATTCCTTCCTGCGTCAGAGTCTCACTGGCCACAGACGTCCGGAATTTCTGCTCATGAACCCGACCGACCACGCTGACGAAGCCATCCCCGCGGATCCCGACACCGACCCAGGCTTTTTGAACGAACCCCCCGCTGACTTTAGTATCGAAGCGAACCGCGAGGCGATGCTGCAGGCGCTCGAAGATGTCCAGGCGGAGTTTGGGCGGGAGTATCCGCTGGTCGTCGGCGGTAAGTCGTGCGACAGCCGCAGTACGCTGATTTCGCGGAATCCCTCGAACACATCGCAGGTGATCGGTTGGGTTGCCAGTGCCAGCGCGGAACAGGCAGCCGACGCCGTTTTGGAAGCCGAGCGGGCGTGCGCACAGTGGGCCGGCACGGAAGCCGGACGACGAGCCGACTACCTCGAACTGATCGCGGCAGAGATCCGAACCCGTCGATTCGAACTGGCCGCATGGATTATCAGCGAAGTCGGCAAGCCCTGGGCCGAAGCTGATGCCGAAGTCTCCGAAGCCATCGATTTCTGCATGTACTACGCCCGGGAAATGAAACGTCTCGACAAACCTCAGCAATGTGACCTGAAAGGCGAAGAAAACAGCTACAGCTATCGGCCGCGAGGCGTCGCGCTGGTGATTGCACCGTGGAACTTCCCGCTGGCAATTCTCACCGGCATGACGGCCGCCGCCATGGTGACGGGCAACACAGTCGTGATGAAGCCGGCCGAACAGTCATCGGTCGTGGCAGCGAAACTGATGGAAATTGTGCAGAATGCGGGCGTTCCTGACGGTGTCGTGAACCTCGTTTCCGGAGTCGGCGAAGACATCGGTCCCGTGCTGGTCGGCAGCCCGGACGTCGATCTTGTCTGCTTCACCGGCTCCCAGGCCGTCGGACTCGAAATCAACCGTCTGGCAGCGGATACCGATGACCGTCAGGTCAACGTGCGACGGGTCATCGCGGAAATGGGCGGCAAGAACGCCATCATCATCGATGACGACGCCGATCTCGATGAGGCCATTCCTGGTGTGATCCACAGCGCCTTCGGGTTTGCCGGCCAGAAATGTTCGGCCTGCTCTCGAGTCATCGTGATGACCACCATCTACGACCAGTTTCTTGAACGGCTGATCGATGCCACCAAAAGCCTGAAACTGGGTCCTGCGGACCAGCCGGGAACTCAGATCGGACCCGTGATTGATGAGGAAGCGCGCGAACGTATTTTGGCGTCGGTCGACAATCTGGATCCGGAACATGACGGCACTTTGGCGTGGGCCGTTGATCCGGGAGACCTCGCGGACAAGGGCACATTTGTCGGCCCCCATATCATCGCCGATGCCAAACCGGATTCCGCGATCGCTCAGAAGGAAATCTTCGGACCCGTCCTGCCGGTCATCCGCGTGCGGACTCTGGATGACGCCTTCGCTTTAGCCAATGACACTCGGTTTGCGTTAACCGGTGGTATCTACAGTCGCAGTCCTGCGACACTCAAACGCGCGCGGACCGAATTCCAGGTCGGCAACCTGTATCTCAACCGAGAAATCACCGGAGCGATGGTGGGGCGACATCCATTCGGCGGGTATCGCATGAGTGGAATCGGCAGCAAGGCAGGGGGCCCCGACTATCTGCTGCAGTTCCTGGTTCCCGTGAATATCACCGAGAATACGATGCGAAGTGGATTCGCCCCCACGACTGAGGAGTAACGCCGGAACTCCTGCTCCAGGCATTGAACCGGAAGATCGAAGGCACGCGGTTTGGCAGGAGAACGGCAACTCAGCAGGTTGACTACCGGAGCGCCGATTTCGGCTGAGTGGCAACGCGCGTTTCGGGACGCAGTTCGTGCTGATAGACATTCAGGACGAGGTCGACCCATTGCCTCTGCGTCAGTTGTGGAAACCGCGTTCGGAGATACCAGCTGGTGAATTCGTCGTCGTGAATCGCGGAGAGCAGCATCCTCCGCTTGAGTTCCTGGTCGTCGTCCGTGCTGCCGTGTTTCCGTTCCAGCGCCTGACGTAATGCTGGTTTGTCAACGGCCGCTTGATACGCCGACATTTGATGTTTCAGCAACTTTGATTCGCGGACTGCCTCACGCCGCAGGACGTCTTCCATCAGAGGACTGCCAAGTTCACGATCGATGGCAACAAATTCATCTGCTTTCTGCGACATGACAACGGAGAAAGCTCGCCGGCGAACTTCATCGCTCACGTTGGGATGAAACAGATCCATTTCAGCCGTCGTCACGATGGCCGCCTCGGTCATCATGGCCGGCAACTGCACGACTTCCGGCATCGTCCACGCATACCGGACGTAGACGAACGTCGTGAGCACGCCGAAGAGCACCCCTCCGATGAATTTCATGATCGACGGCGAATCGCCGGCATCCGGCGTCATGGCCATGGCACATCCTCCCTGACTGGGCCCGTCACAAAGGGACCAAGCAGCCTACCACGAACGGGACGGCTGAGCCTACGGCGATTTCCTGCCCTATGGCCAGGTTTCCACCGACACATCTCACTCACAAGTCATGAACCATCAATGACTTACACTGACTAACGATGATTCTGCAACAAATCTCCGTGAGGTCAGTTTTCGAAAAGTCATGGGGGGATTCTGGCGCGCGGGAACAATGGGATATGGACTCTGAAACCTCCGCCGCGGCCACAGGCCAGCGTAATTCACTGTGGCAGCGATGGTTCGTTCCCAAAACCGATGCTGGCAGCATCGGCAACGTTGTGGACGGTGCCAGCATCCACACTTCCAATCGGGACGGGCGTTCACGACGGATTGGTCCAAAAAAGGAAGACCGCCTTCACGCGAAGGCGGCCTTTTTCATTTCGCCACGATTCAACCGGATCAGCGGCTATTCGGGCAATCGCCCGTCAGCGATCTTTGGATAGCTGCCAGTGACGGACCGCATGAATTCGACCAGGTCATTCTTTTGATGACTGTTGAGCTTCAGTGCGGGCATCTTGTCACTCAGCCACGGGTTCTTCGTGCCGCCCTTTTTGTAATGTTCAACAACTTCTTCCAGCGTCTCCAGGCTGCCGTCGTGCATGTAGGGTGCTGACAACGCGACATTCCGGATGGTGGGTGTTTTGAATGCGCCCTTATCCTTTTCGTCTTTCGTTTCGGCAAACCGACCCATGTCAGGCTCTTTGGCATCCATCCCAATGCCGAGGTTATGATATTTCTCGTCGGCCAGGTTGGCGCCCACATGACAGTTGCTGCAGCCAACTTCTTTGCTGAAGAAGAGCGACATTCCGCGGACAGCACTCGCCGACATGGGATTGGCTTCCGCTCCCTCCTGCAGATCAAGATACCGTTGCCAGGTCTCCGGATCGTCGTCTTTCAGATCAACCAGATCCTCCTCTTCGAGCGAGGCAAAGGGTTTCAGCCCGTCACGGTAATCATAAGGTGTCGGACCGGTCACGATCGTTCGTTCGAACGACGCAATGGCCTTGCCCACGTTGTCAATCGTCACACCCGACTCCGGAAATACGGCATTGAACTGGGCGACGTAGACAGGAACTGTTTTCAATGTCGTGACGGCGCCTTCGTGCTTATTGCCCATTTCAATCGGATTGGCGATCGGGCCGACCGCCTGGTCTTCCAGTGAGCCAGCTCGACCATCCCAGAATTGAGCGTCGCTGAGAATGCGATTGTAGCTCACCGGTGAATTCCGGCCGCCTTTCAGGCCCGTGATGCCCACGCCAAATCGCGTATGCCGAGTGAATCCTTCCTGAGGATGATGGCAGCTGGCGCAACTGACCGTCGCGTCGGCGGACAAACGAGTATCGAAGTACAGCTGACGGCCAAGTTCAACTTTGGCCCGCGTCAACGGATTGGCCTTGAGCCCTCGCATATCTCGTTCTCCCGCACTGAGGCCCAGCGGCAGCTTGACGTCCAGCACTTCGTGATTGGCTGAATCCGCCAGCCATTCCTCAACCTGACCCAGCGTCAACGGGCCGCTTCCAGGAATGCCTGACGTAAGGTCATCCGCACCCAGAGTGACTGTTTCCCCCGCTCTCAGGAATGATCCGCAGCTGACGGCTGCGGCAGCTGTCAGACACAGCAAGCACTTCTTCATTGTCGTTCTCCGTGTTCTATTTGACTGTTTCGCCCCGTCGGCGTGAATTAACAGTTTACAGAAGACAGCAGGACGTGTCGCCAGTTGGTTTCGATTCCTCACGAAATGCTGTGATCGGGACCGCGGGTTCCTGGCAGTGGTCCGTCACGGTTCAGCAGGCATTCGCAGGGTGCCCAGGGTCATGCCGTCGCACACTGTTCAAACACGCAGTCCA
This sequence comes from Planctomycetaceae bacterium, assembly GCA_039831615.1. Classification (GTDB taxonomy): domain Bacteria; phylum Planctomycetota; class Planctomycetia; order Planctomycetales; family Planctomycetaceae; genus S139-18. The sequence continues at coordinate 1,611 of JBDOMX010000855.1, read as the reverse complement.
TCCACTCAGACAGCTCCTCACCAAGTAAATCCAAGGCGTCACCGTCCTCCAGCCGCCCAAGAAGCACGCGACAGAAATCGGCCGCGCCAGCGACTGGCAGCGGAGTCGTCAGGCCTGGTTCTGCGGGAACCAGTTCCGCAACAATCCAGTCGGCCAGCTCTCGGATCCCATCTCCCTGTTCCGCGGACGTCCGCAACCATGTCAGATCACCGGGTGGTTTGTCGCCGGAATCGGCCAGGTCACACTTGCAACCGATGGCTGCTCGCCGACAGTGATCCGGCAGTCGCAGAACGATGTCATCATGGGCGACCGTCCAGCCCACACTGGCATCCACGGCAATGAGAATCAGATCGCCCGTGTTGAACAATTCCTGGGCATGGGTGATTCCCTGTCGTTCAATGGGATCATCGGAATCTTGTCGAATCCCGGCAGTGTCCACAATACAAAACGGCCAGCCGTCCAGCACCAGCTCTGTGCGGACGGCATCACGCGTCGTCCCGGGCTCATCAAACACGATGCTGCGTTCATAGCCGGCGATCGCGTTCAGCAGGCTGGATTTCCCGGTATTGGGTGGTCCGGCAATGACAACTCGCCACGGCACGACCAGATGATTCGCAGTGGATTCCCACTGCAGAAGATCGTTGAGCTGCTGCCGGAAGGTAGCGGGAGTTTTTGCCCGGGTGACGTTCAGCAACGCCTGGCGCAGAATGCCATTTGACTGCGCCAGCAGGAGCCGGGCAGTTTTGGGAGTGCGTGCCTGCAGCAGCAGCTGATCAAGGCTGGATGCCGGAGTGACAATCGTCGCGGGATCAGCGGAGAACTCATCAAGAATCCGAGTCAGTGCCGCTTCACCGCCGTGGCAGTGGACCTCCCATTCGTCTTCTGCTGTACGCACCACGACAACATCTTCGCCACGCCAGGAACCGAACAGCACGCGATTGATCGGTGCCGAGGACGCCACGATTCCATTCGCTGCCGTGAAGGCCGCATCGACGGTCACGGCCTCCCGCCTTGTTGAACAGGACAGACGAACAGTGGCGACCGCTCCACGGCCAGGAGCAGTCAGGCGGACCGCAGACATCTTCTGTGAATGTGCTGTTGCTGTGGTCACGACGCCGTTGATCTCTGTTGATGATGAAACCGTCCGCAGCACACAGGGACGGTTTTTTCGCTGCAGTCTGCCAATTCGGTGAGGCGACGGGAATCTGCCGCGTGATCCTACTGCACCATGAAGTCGGAAAACAGGATGTCTTTGATTTCCGCGTCGCCCTCGGGGAACAGTGTCGACGTAAACTGCTCACGAATTTCTCTCTTGAGCTGCTCCAGACGGTCTTTCCCGCGCACGTCGTCGAGCGACTTTTCGGCAAGGTGCGATATCAGCCAGTCCTTGAGGGTCACTGAATAACGATCAAGTCGCTGCCGCGTTAACTCTGTCAACTTTGGGTCAACCCGTAAGACAAGTTGCATGGCGAGATACCGGGTCATTCGCTCCCCGTTGAGGTTGACCACGATAGAGCTGTTGAACGGGTTGAACGGGACGTAGCCGGAAGCCGCTGCCGCTGCGGAAACCGCATCTCGGTTTCCGCAGACGGCGGATCGCTCGCTGGCGAC
>JBDOMX010000280.1:1553-1840 GCA_039831615.1 Planctomycetaceae bacterium | reverse complement strand
ACAAACCCCTTCAATCGATCCCTCCTGTCGTTCTCCAGAATAAAGAACTCTCTAACCGGTAACTTGTCAATCTTATCACACAGTTCGGTAAGAGTTCAAACGCTCAACACAGCCCCCATCTTCGCCCTCCCAGGCGGCGTGTGCAAGTCTTTTAGCAGCAGATCATGCGGCTGCTGGAGGGTTAGCGGTAGATGCTGCAGTTGGGCAAGGCCTTCTGGAGCTTGGCCACACCAGCATCGGTGATCGCCCCGGGTTTGGGGAGTGTGTTTACTAGGCTAAGTTCCTTC
>JBDOMX010000280.1:0-1543 GCA_039831615.1 Planctomycetaceae bacterium | reverse complement strand
GTCAGCCCCTTGAGATGCACCAGGCAACCGTCAGTGATGTTCATGCCGCCGTACTTCTGACGCCACTGGTAGTAAGTCTGCACGTTGAATTCCAGCAGGCGTCAAACATCAGCGACCTTCTTTCCCTGGCCCAGCTCAATATCGGCTCGACGCAGTTTGGCAATACTCTGGTCCATGGCATGACGTTTTTGTTTCCACTTGAAAGGCTCCTTTTCAGGGGGTAATCCTGTTAGGATTCTCTCACATCCGTGGTACCATGTCAGGGGATAACGTTACTGGAAGGTACGTCCCATGGACAATCTGTCCAATCGGGGGATGATCGCCGATCTGATCAAGGATGGCATCAAGCACAACAACAGCACGTTCCCGGAGCAAAATTCGTTCATTGCTCGCGTGTCTGGTTAGCCGAAACGACACCGGACCCAGATGAAAGTTTGCTGAAAAGATGGCGAGGAGAAGTTTGATCGTGAGCAGGGATGACATCTATGCCAAGGATTGCGAAACTCTGGCAGAAGTGCTGGGAGTGGTTGAAGACGACACTACCCTGGAGGCCCATCTGATCACCGATCTCGGTGCTGACAGGGTTGGTTTGCTGGACATCTCGCTCCGTCTCGAAAACGCCTTCGGCATTCTGATTCCGCCAAGTGAGTTATTTCTCGAAAACATGGCGGACTTCGAGTCGTCCCACGTTGAACGTGGATTCGTGGCGGAGGACGGAATCGAAGTCCTTCGAGAACAATTGCCTCACGCCAACGGCGATAAGTTCGCCGAGGATCCCAGAGTCGAGCACATCCAGAATCTATTTACCGTGGAGATGGTCGTTAGCTATCTGGAGGCGCAGACCGATCAGGAGGGTAGCCCATGACCGGTCCGACGAAGATCGCTGCGGCCAGAGAGAGGACGTTGTTCACCCCCGGTCCGCTGACGACCAGTCAAACCGTCAAACAGGCGATGCTGCGGGACTTGGGCTCGCGCGATGTTGAGTTCATCGAGACGGTGCGCAGCATTCGACTAGCGCTTTTGGCCCTGGCGGGCGTGTCGCGGGAGACGGGATATGAAGCGGTCCTCATGCAGGGCAGCGGAACGTTCGGCCTGGAGTCTGTTATCGGCTCGACGGTTCCCCCGGACGGCAAGCTGCTGGTGATCATCAACGGTTCCTATGGCGAACGGATTGCGACGATCGCCCAGGTTCTGAGAATCGACATCGCGACACTCGAATACGCCACAAACGTGGTACCCGTTCCGGCAGACGTCGACCGGATGCTGATCGCGGACCCGGCGATCAGCAACGTCGCCGTCGTTCACTGCGAGACGACGACTGGCATCATCAATCCCATTGAAGAAATCGGTCACGTGGTCAAGCATCATAACAAGACGTACTTCGTCGACTCGATGAGCGCTTTCGGTGCTGTCCTGTTTGACTTCGAGAAATGCGGAATCGATTTCCTGGTTTCGTCGGCTAATAAGTGCATTGAGGGTGTGCCGGGTTTTTCGTTTGCGATCTGCCGTCGCGATTCGCTCCACGCCACGGAAGGCTGGGCTC
>JBDOMX010000820.1:0-1843 GCA_039831615.1 Planctomycetaceae bacterium | reverse complement strand
AGATGATTCGCGGTCTGAGCGTCCGTGATCGGCTCGCCACCGTGGCGGTCCGAGGCGCCGACCACGTTGCCTGCACCAACCCCCGCTCCATACAGAAGCAATGGGGCAAGCCGACTCCAATGATTGCGGCCTCCGCGTTGATTGATGCGTGGAGTGCGTCCCATCTCGCCGCAACAAACCAGTAAAATGTCATCCTGCAATCCACGGGCCTCAACGTCTTCGATGAACGTGGACACGGCATGGTCAAAGGGGCGTCCTACCGCACGCATTCCGTCCGCCATGTTCAGATTGTTGCCGTCGGCATGCATGTCCCAAACACCCGAGTAACCAGCGTGGATCGTCACGAATCCACAGCCGGCTTCACACAAGCGTCGCGCTAGCAAAAGCAGTCGGCCAATCGTGGCGGCCTGCGCGTTGTAGTATCCTTTTCTACCGCGCGACACGGTGTTCCAACGCTCGTTCTCAACGAATCGTTGCGTGTCGTAACGCTCGATCACGCTGGGGGACTCTTGCGTCCAGTCCAATGCTTGCGAAACACCGCCCCCCAACAAAATGTCATAGGCTTGCTGTTGGATGACATCAATCGCATCCAGCCGATTTCCGATGGTGATACCGCGGTGCAGCCTGTCTAACGCCGTCAATAGCTGCTTGCGGTCGACAAGGAATCGATCCCGCGACAGATTGAGCGTCATATTCTCTTGCAGTTTGCCGCCACCACCGGGAACAAACGGAGCATATGCGGCTCCATACGCTCCAGTGGATGACAGATTACCGCGAGCCTGAGGTTTGGGAACAGTTGCATCAACCGCGCTGGGAAACAAGATGGTATTTGTTGGCATACCGGTTTGCGGCCGAGTCGTACCCGCCACCCGCGCAAAGTGAGTTCCGATATGGGCATTTTGGGAGTCGTTGCCGACGATTGGCTGGATGTTGTGGCCGGCGTTATTTGTCTGAAACGACCGCACGACCGTGAACTTGTGGGCCAGTTGCGACAACCGTCGCATCGTCGCTCCAAAGCGAACACCGGGTAACGAAGTCTGAATTGTGCCGCCGACCGTGCGGTTGCTCGACGAGGCCTCTGGTTTGGGGTCAAACGTCTCAAGTTGACTCGGGCCTCCCTGTTGAAACAGGAAGATGACAGATTTACCCGTCAGTGGACTTCTGGAATTCCCGGCCACAGCTGACAGTCGCAACAGAGTCGACAGAGACAGCCCGCCCACGCCCAGAGAGCCGATGCTGAGCAGGTCCCGGCGGTGCATCAATCTGCGATTGTCACGGATGGTTAGCATACGTCGGCCTCGGTGCGATGGGTTTTGATCTCCAGCTGATGATCCTCTGGATGGTGATTGCAACACGATTCGACGACGCAGACGCCAGCCGCCTATGTTAGCATACGTTACGACGAGTGCCCACAGGGTTGTCGCCGCGCTGCGCGTGCGGACGGGTGAGGCCTCGATTGTTGATCGGTGGACTGTTCGTCGGAGTGGTCAGAGGCGGGCTCGCTGCGGTGGTCATGGTCGATCAATCATGCGATCGCCAGATTGCGATCCATCGCGATGAGATGGATCGGCCACAGTCAAACCATGACAGACGTTGCCGCACGCGAATTGGAGTAGACGATGACAACGGTGGGCGATGGTGAATTGTCTTTCGAACCGCAAACCGACTGGATCCGTTTGCCGCAAGATGTGGAGATCACCGAAGCGATTGGAGTGGCTGTCGATTCGCAGGATCAGGTCTTCGTATTCAACCGCGCAGATCCGGCGGTGATTGTGCTGGATTCTCAGGGAAATTATCTAAATGCCTGGGGCACAGACGCGTTCACTCGGCCTCGTGGAATCTG
>JBDOMX010000995.1:0-1843 GCA_039831615.1 Planctomycetaceae bacterium | reverse complement strand
CATCGAGGTCGCGTGGCGTAAAATAAATTCTTCACACGCTGGGCCAAGCTGCTCGGGCGGCCAAACCAACACCAACCCCGTTTCATGACACGCACGAGCGACTCGTCGTTACGGTGTGATTCGTGCCCTGCTTTCAGCAAGAACTGTGCCGACGAAGTATTGTTCGCTGCACGTCAACAGGAAAAAAGAATGAAATTGACTTCGGTGAGGAACCTTTTGAATCCGGAAATTGCAGGAATCCGTTGAGGAACTTTGCCTTCAGACCTCGTGGAATGTCGCATTGGGGGGAGAGCTCGACTCCCCATATAGTAAAGGGGAAAGGCTGCTCTGGGAAACAAACCAGTTAGCAGTTTGTTAAGATTTTTGACGACCTGCTGCGTCCGACTCCACACGGACAATTGGTTCATTTCAGCTTCATGCTGGACGCATGTCCATTTGTTTCGACCTCGTCCCGGCAACTTCTGATCTCTTCAGAAGTTCCGCGTCTGTCCCCAAATCGGATAATTTTGTCTTCCCGGTGGCTCGGACGCTGTGTGCAGCACATGTCGTGGTTTCGAGACACGCTGCTGTCAGGGCAATCCAATAATCAAGGCTCTGACGTGAAGAATACTGATGAATTGTTTGATTGACTGAACCGGCGAAAACACTCATTCCATGAGGGACACCGGAGGGGCTATACTTAGCCTGGATTTCAGACGGTGGAAGAAAGGTACCCCGTCACCGCAGTGACTCTGTTGAGACCTGTGGATTCATGAAGTCTGTGATACACGTTCAGCCGGCCCTCCTGCCATGACTGTTGATCGACAGAGATCACGTTTGGCGGATGCGGGACGGTTAGTAGAGATCAGTGAGAATCCATTTATGCCAATTCAGCTCACACGTCCGGACGTGGCCGACATGGTGCTGCGCACCTATGAACGGCCGCTGCATCCCGAACTCTTTGAGTCGATTCGATCGTGCACATTTTCCGTCGGCGGACATCAAGCGACCGTTCGACTTGGCATGAGCGGGCATCTCCTCGTGTTTCGAACAGACGATAAAACATTGACGGAAGTCGCAACCGCCAAACAGGACAGTCTGCCGGAACATTTGATGGTGATCCACCGGCGGCTCATTGGCTATCGGACCCACATGATTGACCTGCCGGGAATCCGGTACCACTGCAGTTATCAGCTGGAACATGTTCCTCTGGAAATTTATCTGCAGCTGCACCGGGAAATGGAAGCGGACGCGCACAACGCGGCACTGGCCATCACCGTGCCCGGAGCTACTGACCACAGTCCGAACTGTATCAGTCTGCTGAAGTGCGATGTTCTTTCAGAGGGACTGGTGGTTCATGCTTTCCATACATTTCCGGAAAACGCGGCCGTCCTCAGAACGCAAACACTTTTCGAACTCCTGGAGTAATACCGACCGCAGGCATCATCAGTTTCGATTCGGGAATAATCGAGTCGGTCAAAGATTGACATGACCGCGAAGCTGTTGCGTCGGTCTCCTGCGATGCCAGCCGGCGCCGGCCGGTCTCTGCGACATTGAGTGCGCAGATACGTCCCCTCAAAGCCATGCCGTGCAGCGTCGCCGTGCTTCCGGACGTGCTGCCAGGCGGCTCTTACTCTCTACAGGCTGACCGTCCATGCTTCGACTCAGGAATCCACATGCCATTCTGGCCACCATTCAGAAGCGTCCTGCAGCCGTCAAATTGATTGAGATACAAAGCGGACGGCAAAAAGCAGTCTGGCAGGAGGTGATTGATCGAGCGGCAGTCCTTGGAATTCCGGTGACGAATCAAATGTCTGCACAACCTCAACGTCGCCGCAGTCAGCGCACGGAACGAACCGGTGGC
>JBDOMX010000216.1:0-1845 GCA_039831615.1 Planctomycetaceae bacterium | reverse complement strand
TGACAATTCGCTAAGACTGACGCGCCCCTGCTGATTTACCGAAAGGAATGTGACCCGCCATCCGTTTGCTTCAAGATGCCGACACGGTTCGAGCACAGCAGAATGTTCTGTTGCCTGAGTAATAATGTGCCGCTTGCGTCGCTCTGAGTTTCCTGCCAGCCCAAGAATCGCAAGGTTGTTCGATTCCGTCGCTCCGCTTGTCCAAATTACCTCATTGGCCTCACAATTGACCAAGGCTGCGACTTCCTCACGCGCTTGCCTGATTGCTCTTTGTACGAAGCCGCCTACGTGCTCATGGGGTGTTCCAGGGTTTCCAAATGCCTCCCGCAAGAATGGGAGCATTTTCTCCAGGACACGAGCGTCGAGGGGCGTTGTTGAACAATGATCGAGGTATATCGGAGGCAAAGCAGTATTCCTGCACTTGTTTCACACATTGGACGGCTATCTGGCCTTGATTCAGCTGTTAACGGTTGGGGAGTATACCGCACAGGATGGTTCGTCTATGGAAGCAAAGATCAAAATCCGACGACACAAGGCAGCGATTCGGCGTTCAGACTTCTCTCGTCCAATCAAGTGCCTTTGGCGAGACCAATTGCTCACCACCGATAGAACACTTTTTGACTATGGCTGTGGACATGGAGATGACATCGCAGCCCTGCGGGACGACGGTGTAGCGTGTGACGGATACGACCCGGTACTTCGCCCGAACGTAACGCCCGTTGAGTCCGATATCGTCAATCTGGGATATGTCCTCAACGTCATAGAAGATCAAGGTGAGCGTCGTCAAACTCTCGCAAAAGCGTGGAATCTGGCACAACGACTCCTATGCGTATCCGCGAGAGTCGTGATGAACGCACCTAGTGGACGGGAAGTTGAGTACGGCGACGGTCTCGTCACATCGATCGATACATTCCAAAAGTACTTCAGCCAATCTGAACTCCGCGGGTACATTGAGGAAACTCTTGGTGCAGAGGCTCTGCCTGCCGCTCCCGGAATTTTTTATGTCTTTCGGGATGAAGATCTTAAGGCACAGTTTCTCACGGCTCGCGTGCGCAGAGGTATCGCGGTCCCTCGAAAGAAGATTGCTGAAGTTCGCTTTGAGGAACACCGTGAAATACTCGAACCGCTAATCGAAGCAATCCTTGACCTCGGCCGTTTGCCTGAGGACGGAGAATTTGAGCACGCTGCTCGGGTAATTGACGTGTTTGGGTCGCTAAAAAAAGCGTTTGCCCTCATTAGAAAAGTCACCAGCGATGAAGAATGGGACATCATTCACTCAGCTCGCGCCGATGACCTCCTTGTCTACATTTCGCTTTCGAAGTTCGGTCGACGTCCCAAGATGAGCCAACTTCCATTGAGGACTCAACGGGACATCAAAGCGTTCTTTCGATCCTACAAGAATGCATGTGACACAGCTGACGCCGCGCTTTTCGGGGCTGGAAACGCCGAAGTTATCGATCAGGCATGCATTGCCTCGAAGATAGGGCGACTTACATCCAACGCCCTCTGGCTGCACCGAGAAGCTGTTCCATCGTTGTCGCCAGTCCTCCGGATTTACGAAGGCTGTGCCCGTGCTTATCTGGGAGGTCTTGACGACATGAATTTGGTGAAGCTCCACCGTTTTTCAGGAAAGATCTCCTATCTCTCGTGCGATGCATTCGACCATGATCCACATCCCTTTACCACCTCAGCCGTAAAGCTGTCACTGCGTAATCTCAGGCTTGATTTTTATGACCAGTCGGATGCACTCAACCCCGTCGTGATTGACCAGAAAGAACGAATGGTGCCAGCAGAGTACTCTCTGCACAAGAAGTTTGAACGGCTAACGCGACAGGAGTTGAAACA
>JBDOMX010000751.1:0-1846 GCA_039831615.1 Planctomycetaceae bacterium | reverse complement strand
CGATCGAAAACCCGCTGACGTCGACGTGACCGCCAACCAAGTCCTCGCGACGTTCGGCTCCGCCACCGCTGGCGACATAGCGAAAGGCAGAACCTTTCGTCGTTTGTTCCAACTGCAGTCCGGCGAAATGTGTGAGCGCTCCCATGTTCGCACCGAAGGAGACCGTGTTCGGTTTTGTCTTCGTGGCGTCCATCAATTTGCCGAGTGTTTCGTACTTCTTCGACGACTTGGTCACGGCGATCACCATGCCGACTTCACCGGTGGCTGCGATTGGCTCGAACGCTTCGGGGCCGTATTCGACCATGCCGGCAAACTTGGCCGTCAACAGGGCGTTGTGTAACAGCAGCACCGTATACCCATCGGGAGCAGAGTCTTTGGCCTGGCGACTCCCAATCGTCGCCCCCGCTCCGCCGACGTTACGAATCACCAACGGCACCGGCAACAGTTTCTCGTCGTCGATCGCTTTTTTCATCATCCGGGCAAACGCATCGGTCCCGCCCCCTGCACCGAAGGGGACGATCAACTCAATCGGCCGCGAAGGGTAGGCCGCTTCCTGCGCGCGGTCTCCGACTTTGAAAAAACTGAAAAGCACAATCGCCAGCGAAGCCAGCCAGATCCAGACGCGAAACCGATGCGCTGCATCGGCTGACGATGAGGAACCGGAGGCTGCGGGCCCATTCTGGGAACCAGGATCATTCACCGGCATCGCCGTTTCGATTGAACATCGCTGTCTTATTCATTGTTGCGATTCGGCAGTACTCGGACTTCGCACCTGACGATACCATACGTAACACGCGACCAACGTTGTCAGACAGACCGCCTTGAACACCAGCAGCCCCACTGATTTATACCACGCCCCGGTAAAAATCTCGATCACGTCGGACACGCCAAACAGCACGAAGGCGGCGCAAGCCACCGTTCTCACAGCCGGCGACTCTCTCCGGGAGCGACAGAAAACAATGACACCTACAACAACCCAAAAGACCGCCTCGATGGAGTTTCCCCAACCGTGAAAGTTCATGACGAGCGCTTTGTTGCCAGACGGCATTCCTGATGACGTAGAGCTCATTGTGACCTGCTCGACAAGTATCGACTCCACGCTCTTCCGGTAAGCAGTGAACGGATGAAAACGCGCGAGGTTCGCGTCAATAATCCAAAGTATTGATCGGGTGTTGCTGCACGAATAGAATGTGGCCAGTCCTCGCGGTACGATTTCCAGTTTCCTTGGGGAAGAATGCGAACGATGCTAAACCGTACAAGGCCCTTGATCATTACTGGTCTCTTTGCCCTGATGCTCGGATACGGTGTCGGGGTTGTTCGCGCTCAATTTGGTGGCGGACTTGCCACAGCTCCCAACTGTCCAAAAACTCCCAAACCGGCGGCGAGCGAAAAACTCTCCACCAAGGTGTTTCGCTTAAGAACCGTTGATCTCGAAGACGCCCAAGCGGCGCCGGAGACACTGCTGTCACAACTCCCTGATGAGAGTACCGATACGGAGATCAAGCCAGGGCCAAACGGTGGTCTTGGTGGTGGTGGTGGGGATTTTGGTAGTGGTGGCGGTTCATTTGGTGGCGGTTCATTTGGTGGCGGTTCATTTGGTGGCGGTGGTGTGGGTACTGGCGCGGCGATTGTGGTTCACAAGCGTACGAATTCGCTTGTCGTGCGCGGCACCAAACGGGAAATCCAGGTCGCAATCGATTTGATCACTGTCCTTGAGACTCCGAGTGAAAAAGAGCTTCCCAAGACGTCGTCGCTCCTGGCCATTCAACTGATGCACGCGGACGCAGACGATCTGAACGAACTTCTGGAAGAACTGGACGTGGAAGCGGACCTCTTGCCGCTGGCA
>JBDOMX010000930.1:0-1851 GCA_039831615.1 Planctomycetaceae bacterium | reverse complement strand
TGAGCAGCGGTTTCGGGCATCACAATGATGACCCGTTTGTCGAAACGCGATCCGGCAAACGACAATCCGGACGCAAAATTGCCCGAGGAGTGTGCGGCGACAGGCTTGTCGCCAATCCGATCCAGATGGTTTGCCATCCAGTTCAACGCGCCCAACAATTTGAAGCTGCCGACGGGTGTCCAACCGTAATCCTTCAACCACACGTGTTGGGACGCGGACAGCCCCAGTTCCCGCTCCAGCGCATAGGAGCGGATCAGGGGGACCGGAGAAACGTGTTCGCGGATCACCGGTTCCGCTCGACGCACGTCGTCGATCGTGGCAATGCGAATCGTCATCGTGGGACTCCTGTCTGGAACGGATCATCACACAGACACGTACGATGACCGAGCGGCGTCCCTGTTGAGGGAAACTGTTGAGGGCAACTGCCGACAGGCATCAAACTAGCGTTCCGGGCCATGTCTCACAATGATCGGCTGAGGTCGGACCGGATGCGGCCGTAGCACACTCCGAAGCAAGCAACCTGCACAGGTCCATTCAGTCCAGGCGTCTCGTGTCGCCACCGGACGTTGGCGGCATGGACGGAATCGGCAAGGGGATCGATCGTTTGCTGCGGGCGCAGCGCGAACGTGAGCGTGTTCTGCCGTCGCAGCCCGCGGCCGCCGCAGACCGGGAAACCGTTCATTCCGAGCCGAACTTCAGCGAGTACAGGTCGGCAGCGTGCATGGCGATCCTGAGCCGCACCGGGCGTGCGGCCAATGCCGAAATGTCGCGTCGCTTGCCAAAGTGCACCAGGTATCGAATCTGATCCCCAAAGAACTCGTTGCTCTCGGCAAACGGCTCAATTGGCTCCAGAGTTTTTGCATCCAGGAATCCGATACGAATCCCGCCTCCGGCTCCGGTGGCCGCGTTGATCTCCAGGCGATCACCGTCGAACACGATGGGTTTGGAAACGGCCACTCCGCCGGGAAAACCAGCAGCATGCAACGACATGAAGCCATCGGTGCGCAACACGCCGCGCCGCAAATAGCTGTCTTGTTGATGATCGTGCTGCAGGTAGTAGAACGAGAGTTCGTCTGCGGACGTCGGCAGCATGCCCCAGGCCATCATGTTGCCGTGTTTTGTCCAGTTGCGCGGGTCACGGCCGGGACGCAGGAAAGGTTCGTCCAGCAATGTGAAGTGTTTCGTATCGCGGCTGTACATGAAGGCCGATTCGCTCAGGCCGAATGACGTTCCATGAAAAGGCCGACGCGGTGCGGTTCTGAGTGGGAATCCCAGGTACAGATGGGGCGCGCGGAAGTATGGCTTCAAGGCCGTGGTATACAACGAGTGAATCCACTCGCGACGCGGTTCACCGAAGTCGATCGGTTCGATGTTCTCCCACTGTCGAAAATCGCGGGAAGTGCAGCGCATCACCGAACGGGTTTCCGGCAGTTTTTTCTTTCCATCACGCGACAGACAGGGCAAGTATGCTCGAAAGAACAGCACATATTGTCCGCGTGTGGCATCCCAGAAGCAGACGTTGAGCGAGTCGAGGATGGCGCGTTCCAGACCGGGATTCCTGCCCCAGCGGATGGCTCCATGCGTATCGAAGGCCGGTTCCTCGCCGGTGATGATGGGATCGTCTCGCAGCTTGCGCCACTCGAGACCGTCGGCCGAGCCAAAGGCGTAAGCTTTGCCGTTGCCGCCGATCGCCTTGTAGCGTTCGTTAGCCGGCACCCCGGGACGTGTATCGAGGAACGGAGCGAAATTGTGCGACGTCGCGCCTTGCAGCAGGATGTTGTTTGTTTTGGAACCCTCAAAGCTGACGCGATGCATCGGGACCCGACGCCAGTTGATGCCGTCGCGGCTCTC
>JBDOMX010000273.1:0-1853 GCA_039831615.1 Planctomycetaceae bacterium | reverse complement strand
GGGAAGTTCGACAACGATAGCTACAAGGTGTCGGGTGGTCTACATGGCGTGGGCGTATCGGTTGTCAATGCGTTGTCAGAAACGGTGGTTCTCGAAATATGGCGCAACGGCAAGGTCTACCAACAGCGCTATACGCGCGGCGTGCCAGACGGTGACCTCGAAGAAACCGGCATCACGGAACGTTGTGGTACGAAGCTGACGTTCACCCCGGACCGCGAGGTGTTCGAGAGTGTCGTGTATAGCTTCGATACGCTTGCCCACCGACTTCGGGAGCTGGCATTTCTCAATGGCGGCGTTCGCATCACGCTCGATGACGAGCGAGACGGAAAAAACCATGATTTTCGGTATGAGGGTGGAATTAATTCGTTCGTGCAGTACCTCAACCAGAATCGGGTTGCCGTCAACGCCGAGCCGATCTACATGCGTGGTGAACGTGAGGGCATCGAGGCGGAGATCTCGCTCCAGTGGAACGACAGCTATACCGAGACGCTGCACGCCTTTGCTAACAACATCAATACCCAGGAAGGCGGCACACATGTTTCTGGGCTGAAGGCCGCCCTGACCCGCACGCTTAATAGTTACGCCACTCGCCAGAATCTCGCGAAAGACCTGAAGGAAAGTATCGGTGGCGATGACATCCGAGAAGGTCTGACGGCGGTAATCAGTGTCAAGATTCCACATCCCCAGTTCGAAGGTCAGACCAAGACCAAACTTGGAAACACTGAGGTCAAAGGCATCGTCGAGGCGATCATCAACGACTCTCTGGGCGCGTTCCTTGAGGAAAATCCGAAGATAGCCAAGCGGATCGTCAATAAGACCATCGACGCCGCACGGGCTCGAGAAGCGGCTCGGAAGGCCCGTGACCTCGTTCGACGGAAGGGCGCGCTCGACAACAGCACATTACCTGGGAAGCTCGCCGATTGCCAGGAACGCGACCCCGCGAAGTGTGAGTTGTATATCGTGGAGGGTGAATCTGCCGGCGGCTCAGCGAAACAAGGTCGGGATCGACTATTTCAAGCCATCTTGCCGATCAAAGGCAAAATTCTCAACGTCGAAAAGGCCCGCTTCGACAAGATGCTGGGCAGCGACGAGATTCGCACGATGATCGCCGCGCTCGGGTGCGGCATTGGGAAAGATGATTTCAGCCCAGAGAAGCTGCGGTATCACCGCATCATCATCATGACGGACGCCGACGTCGACGGCTCGCATATCCGGACGTTGTTGCTCACATTCTTCTATCGGCAGATGCGCTAGTTGATCGAACGTGGCCACATCCACATCGCACAACCGCCGCTGTATCGCGTGAAGCGCGGTCGCAGTGAAACCTACGTTAAAGACGATCGAGAGCTCGAGTCGTGGCTTTTCAAGCGCGCGGCCGAGACGCGTGTGCTGAAACAGGGGACCCGGGAGTGGACCAGGAGCGATCTGGAGACGTTGCTACATCAGTTAGTAACGTTCCAGCGATACCGGGCGATTGTTGAGCGTCGGGGTCCCGGGTCAGACATTGTGCAGCAATTGTTGATTCAGAACGCCGATGGGAAAGCGTTCTTTGTCGATCCTGATCCGCTCGCAGCACTCGCACAAGACCTGACGACGTCGCTACGGAGTGTCAGCGTTGACGTGGATGCGGAGCACAACGCCCACCAGTTGGTGGTTGAGGACCGCAGCGGCGGTTTCGCACGACGCCAGACGGTAGGGATCGAATTTGTAGAGTCGGCCGAGTACCGCGCGCTTCTGGCTAGTTACCGCGCGACCGACGGGGTCACCGGTCCGATGGTCGTCGCGACCGTGCCGCGTGGTGACACTGCGGAGACCGCGTCCGATGCAACCGCCGAGGCCGCCGAGCCGAAAAC